>CAUYYY010000332.1:0-2974 GCA_963577165.1 Planctomycetota bacterium
CACTTCGGATCTGGACTCGGTTGAAGGGGGCAAGACGATCGAAGCTTCCTGCACACTTGTGACTGAAACCAGCAAACTTTGAGGGAGAGGACTATCCTGGGCGGGCCAGCAGTGCCACCCGAGATGCGGCTACAGCAGTTCGTCGAGTTCGCCGACGAGTCGGTCGAATTCGGCCAGGGCGGTTTGCACCGGCAGGGGGCTCTCCATGTCGACGCCGGCATCGCGCAACAGATCGAGCGGCCACTTCGAACATCCGCCCGAGAGGAATGAGAGATAGTCGCTCAGTTCTTTTTTGCCACCAGTGGTAACGCGCTGGGCCAAGGCGATCGCGGCCGAAAGACCCGTGGCATACTTGTAGACGTAAAATGCCCGATAGAAGTGTGGGATGCGCAGACATTCGAGCGCGAGCGGGTCGTCGATGACAAAGTCGGGGCCGAAATAGGTTTGCAGCAGGTCGCGATAGACGCTTTTGAAACGTTCCACCGTGAGCGGATCGCCTTCTTCGGTCAGCGTATGCACGATTTTCTCGAACTCGGCGAACATCGTCTGCCGAATGATCGTGCCACGGATGGCGTCGATATCGCGGTTCACCAGATAGGCGCGCTGCTGGCGAGTTTTCGCGAGGCGCATGAGATACTTCGAGAGCAGTTGTTCGTTGAACGTGCTGGCGACCTCGGCGACGAAGATCGTGTAGTCGTAGTACTCGAACGGCTGTGAGCGGGCGGAGAAATAGCTGTGCATCGAGTGGCCCGCCTCGTGGGCCAGCGTGAAGACGTGATCCAAGACCTGCGGCTGATAGTTCATCAAGATATACGGATCGCCATCGAATGTGCCGCAACTGAACGCGCCGCTCTGCTTACTCTGGTTCGGATAGCGGTCGCACCAACGGCCGCTGAAGCCGCGCTCGAGCAGGCGGCCATATTCCGTGCCCAACGGTTCGAGTGCGTCGAGAATGACCCGCGTGGCTTGCTTCCAGGTGTGGTGTTTATCCAGCTCGCCGAGGATCGGGACATACGTATCGTAGTGGTGAATGTCGCGCAGGCGCATCTTGCGGCGGCGCAGTTCAAGGTAGCGGTAGAGGACCGGAAGCTGCGAGTGGACGGCGTCGATGAGATTGTCATAAACCGTGCCGGGTACATGGTCGCTAAAGAGCTCGGCGTCTCGGGCGGTGGCGTAGCCACGGGCGCGGGCATAGTAGACATCGCGTTGAATCGAGCCGCTGAGCACGGCGGCGAGCGTGTTCTCATGGGCCTGGTATTGGTCGTAGAATTGGTGAAACGCGTTGCGGCGTACCGTGCGTTTCGGCGAATGGAGCAGTGCGGAGAACGAGGCATTGGTCAGCTCGACCGTTTCATTATGCTCGTTTTTAAGTGTGCCGAATTTGAGGTCGGCGTCCGTAAGCTGCCGAAAGGCCTTGTCGGCGGTTGCGGCCATCTCCGATTGCATGGCCAGCAGCTTTTCCTCGTTCTTCGAGAGCGTGTGCGGCTTGTAGCGGATCATGCGCTCGAGCAACAGCCGGTAGGGACGAAGGGGCTTGCTGGCGAGTAGCCGCTTCATCTTGGCCTGAGAGACGGCCAGAATTTCGGGCCGGATGTAGCTGGCGGCCTGGGCGGCGCGGCTGGCCACATTCTGAAAGCGACCGACCATTGCCTGGTAGGGGCTGCTGGCCGTGTCCTCAGTCGATTTGAGAAAGGCGTACGTGCCGAGCCGTTCCCCGGCCCGCTCGAAGCTGCTGTCGAATTTCAAGCAGGCGGCCAACGAAGCCGGGCTGTCGCCGAGCTTGCCACGAAACTTTTCGTAGGCGACAATTTGTTGGGTCCAAGTTTTGAACGCTTTTTCCCAGGCCGCATCGCTGGAAAAAAGACTGCCAAGGTCCCAAGTGTCGGCTGGCTTGACCTTGCTACGTACGGGAAGCGATTTGATTTTCGCCATGGAAATGTTTGTTCGGGTGCGAGCGGCCCGCAAGCGAACCGGCTAAATTGGTGGGTTGGGGCAAGAAACTACCAACGGCAGAGCGCCGTGCCCCAGGAAAGGCCGGCTCCGAAGCCCGACAGCATGACTTCCGTGCCCGGCTGAATTTTTCCGTCCCGCATCGCTTCGTCCAAGGCGATCGGCACACTTGCCGAGGACGTGTTGCCATAGCGTTCCACATGGATCACGATTTTTTCACGACCGAGAGCCATGTTGTCGACCACGGCATCGATGATTCGCAGGTTGGCCTGATGGAGCACCCACAGGTCGACGTCGTCTCGCTTTCTCTTGGCGCCCGCGAGAACTTCGTCGATGGTGTCTTGGAGCAAGCGAATCGCCCACTTGAAGACCGGGCGACCGTCCATCTGCACAAAGTGTAATCCCTCTTCGACGATGCTCGCCGTCAGGGGACTGCGCGAACCGCCATGCGACCGCCACAAGAGTTCGGCGCCCGAGCCGTCGGCGCCGAGTGTGTAGGCAAGCAACCCCTGCTCCGGACTGCCGGCGGTGATCAATACGGCGCCGGCCCCGTCGCCGAACAGCGGATAGGTTTTCATGTCGGCCGGATTCATGACGCGCGAATTGGTGTCGGCGCCGATCACCAGCGCCAGCTTGCTCGATCCGGTGGCGACGAACTGCATGCCCGTAACAATCGCGTACAAAAAGCCGGCACAGGCCGCCTGGACATCCATGGCCGGACAATGCAGATTCAGCCGGTCTTGAATAATGCAGGCGGTCGCGGGCAGGAGGTGATCGGGCGAGAACGTTCCGAGCACAACCAGATCGATGTCCGACGGATCGACTCCCGCGGATTCAATTGCCCGCTGGGCCGCGATGATCGACATATCACTGGTCGCCATGTCGGGCGGGGCGTGCCGCCGCTCACGAATGCCGGTGCGTTGGACGATCCAATCGGCATCGAATCCGAGTTTAGCCAAATCCTCGTTCCGCACCACGTTGTCCGGAACGAAGCTGCCGGTGCCGATGATTTGGACCCCGGTAA
>CAUYYY010000333.1:0-2944 GCA_963577165.1 Planctomycetota bacterium
AGGCGAAAGTCCATTTTGGCCGTTACACTGCTTGGAATGGAAATCGTGGCTTGACTACCAGAACCACCACCACTGATGCCATGAACTGTCAGTGCAGGCTCGAAATTAAGACGGCGTAATACATCGATGTTCGTACTCGAGTTCAGAAATCGATCGATGCCATGCCGGTTTTTCTCGGCGGGCATATCAAACGGCAGCCGCTCGAGGCAGTCCAGGTCGGCTTGCGTCGGCTCTCGCACACGATCATAGAAACCGGGCAAAACAATCCGCTCGTTTTCGTTCTTGATGCTCGCCAGTGCCCAGATCAGACGCCAGATTGGGTTGGGAACAACCGGGCCCCACATTGAATGAGTGTCACGGGCCGGCCCATGCGCGTGAAGCTGAACGACACAGATGCCTTTGAGCCCCAGGTAGATCTGTGGCCGGCCCTCGGCGTCCTTATCACCATATTCCCAGATGCACCCGTCGGCAGTCAGACGATCGGCATGCTGTTTTGCAAATGCCACAGTGGATTCGAAGCCTGCTTCCTCATTGCCCTCGAAAACAAACCGCACACCTACGGGTGGCCGTCCATGAACTTGCCGCCAGGCGTCGACGGCGAAAACGCGCGATAGCAGCTCACCCTTATCGTCTGCAGCACCACGTGCATAGAGGACGCCATCACGAATCTCGGCGCCAAACGGATCGCTCGTCCAAGCCTCTACCGGATCGGGCGGCTGCACGTCGTAGTGGTTGTAGAGATTGATGCACCGAGAATCGACACCCGATAGCTCCCCCAAGATGACTGGATAGGCGTCGGTGACGATTTGTTCGGTCCTCGCCTCAGTCTTCCGTACAATCTGCTCGACCATGTCTGCAGTCTGTGCCATCCCTTCCCCGCTCACACTGATGCTCGGCTGACGACATAGTGCCTGCAATTCACGGATGTAAATTTCTCGTTTCTCGTCAATGACTTGGAAGATGGCGTCGAGCATAGGCGGATCCTAACGCGGCGGAGTCACAAGGTTTCTCTCACGGACATCATGGCAGATGGCGATGTCGCAAGCAAGCATCAACGGGACGATCGAGGCCGCTGTCGACACGTTCCGCGCGGCAAGCACGATCGACAGTAGCCGAAGTCCATCGCACCCTGGCAGCCTCTGGTTGAAGCGGCAGCGCATCTTGCGATGGCCCACCACGGTGATAGAATTGGGCACACGGCCGGCTACGGCGGCCGGGAAATATCCGATGAAAGTAGAAGCATCATGTTCCCGATGAAAAATGTGATCTGTGTGGCCCTGCTCTCCATCACGCCCGCCGCGTCATTCGCCGCCGCCTGGCCCACGACCGGACACGCGCCATGCAGCTGAAGATCGGATTCATCGGTCTGGGAGCCATTAGCAATGAAAATGTCTTGGGATACCTGGACGCGGACGAGGCCCAGATCGTGGCAGTGTGCGATCCCAATGAGGATACTGCCCGCCAATGGCGGCAGCGTTGGGAATTGCCGCAGGCAACCTATTATCGCGATCACGAGGAGATGCTTGCCGCGGAGCAGTTCGACATTGTCGAGATCCTCACGCCGCACGATCTGCACGCTGTCCACGCCGTCGCCTGTGCTGAAGCCAATACAAGAGCCATCAGCGTCCAAAAGCCGATGGCAACGACGTTGCGAGAGTGCGATCGGATCATCGCGGCGTGCCGAGAGAACGGCGTCCGGCTCAAGATCTATGAGAACTTCGTTTTTTACCCGGTCTATCTCAAGGCCAAACATCTGATTGACCAGGGTCTGATCGGCGAGTTGATGTCGATCCGGATAAATACGATGGGCGGCATTCGCGAGGGCGCTGCGTGGCCATGGTGTTGGAGCCGCTTGAGCTGGCGAACGGACCTGGAGCGCGCCGGTATGGGGCCGCTGGTGGGCGATGACGGTTTCCACAAATTCTCGCTGGCCCGCTGGTTTATGGACCGGGATTTCGAGACGGTCAGTGCCTGGATTGACGCGGACACACCGCTGGACGCGCCAGCCTACATTCGCGTCAGGTTGAAGCGTCGGCCGGATGACGGCCCGAAGTATGCACAGATCGACTTTTCGTTTTCCACGAGAATGGCGCTGCCGTCGGATTTCTGGCTCGATGACTTCATCGAGATTGTGGGTGAGAAGGGCGTGATGTGGATCAATCAATGCTCGGCCGCTGGCGACCGCGAGCTCTTCAAGCCTTGCGCCATGTCAAGCAGTCCCGTGTTCCCACCGATCGCCGTCTTCACCGATGGGAAGGTGACCACCTACCTGGATGACATGTCGCCGGCGGAACGCAACTGGTCGACCTCTTTTGTCGCTGGCACCCGGCATTTTATGGAGGTCGTCAAAGCGGGCGGCGATCCGGTCTTGACCGGTGAAGAAGGAAAGGAAATCACGCGCTATGTCATGGCCGCCTACGTTTCCGCCCAGCAGAAGCGGGACATTCATCTGGACGAGATCACGTCAGCGACGGAGGTGCAAGAGGAATTCAAGATAATGACAAATTTTTGTAATTTGAGGGTGTCGAGTGACCGGCGACAGGATCACTGAACTGAACACGTGTCGAAAGGATAAGAAAAATGAAAAGCACTGCACGCTTACAGAAGATGATCGACGAAGGCGAATTCGTGGTTGCCATCGGGGCGCACGACGGTTTCTCGGCAGTGATCGCCGAGCGGGCCGGTTTCAACGCGATTTATATCGGAAGCTTCGCGACCGAGGCCACACTGCTCGGCAAGCCAGACCTGGCGCTCATGCCCAAGACAGAACGGCTCATCATTGCCCGGAACATCTGCAAAGCCGTCGATGTGCCGGTGATTGCCGATATGGAAGAGGGCTACGGCAACGCCATCAGCCTCATGGATGCGGTACGCGATTTCGAGGCGGCCGGTCTCGCCGGCGTTCACATCGACGACGAAGCGCTGCCCAGCAAATGCCCGTTCC
>CAUYYY010000334.1:0-2938 GCA_963577165.1 Planctomycetota bacterium
TTCGGGCGGCGAGAAGAAGCGGAACGAGATTTTCCAGATGGCCGTGTTGCAGCCGAAATTGGCCATCCTCGACGAGACCGACTCCGGCCTGGACATCGACGCGTTGCGAATCGTGGCCGACGGAGTCAATTCGCTGCGGAACGCAGATCGAGCCATTATCGTCGTCACGCATTACCAGCGGCTGCTCGAATACATCGTGCCCGACAAAGTACATGTGCTGGCTGATGGAAGGATCGTGCGATCAGGCGACAAGACGTTGGCGTTGGAGTTGGAAGAGAAAGGTTACGCGTTAGTAGAAGGTGAACGAGAAGCAGTGCCGGCCCACTAGCCCGACGCACAAGCGAGGGAATTGTGGTTTTCCCTCGCTTGCGCGTCGGTCTAGTTTGAGCAACCCGGTAAATGGAATGAATCATGATTGCAAGCGACAACAACATACAACAGATAAGCGACGAGTTTTCCCGGTTTTACGCCAACGTGGAGTCCGCGACGCCGCCCTGGCTGACGGGGTTGCGACAGGAAGCGTTTCGACGGTTCGAGGACTTGGGATTTCCCACCACGCGACAAGAAGAATGGCGGTTCACGAACGTCAAACGCATCGTCGAAACAAAGTTCGCTCTGGCGGAAATACCCGCGCCGCTGAGCCGCGAGACGATCTCACCATTTGTGCTCGATGAGGACTACCTGCGACTCGTTTTTGTAAACGGCCACTATGTTGGCGAGCTGTCAGCGACGGAAGCGGCTCCGCACGGCGCCGTCGTCGGCAGTCTGTCCGCGGCGCTGGCCGACCATCCGGCGCTCATCAAAGATCATCTCGGACAGCTTGCGAGTGACGATAACGCATGCTTTGCGGCCCTTAACTCGGCGTTTATTCGCGATGGTGCTTTCGTCCATGTGCCGCGAGGCGTCGTGGTCGAGCGGCCGATTCATCTGCTCTTCATTTCGACCGACAACAGCAGTCCGACCGCGTCCTATCCGCGCAACCTGATCATCGCTCAGCGCGACAGCCAGGCCACAATTATCGAAAGCTACGTCGGTTTGAACGATGGCGTTTACCTGAGCAACGCTGTGACCGAAGTATCCGTCGCCGAAAACGCGGTCGTCGATCATTGCAAACTGCAGCAGGAAAGCGCCCACGGTTACCACGTCGCCACGATCCAGGTTCGGCAACAGCGAGCCAGCCGGTTTTCATCGCACTACTTTTCGCTGGGCGGGCAGCTTGTGCGGAACGAGGTCAATGTGACACTCGATGATGAAGGCTGCGAGTGTACGCTCAACGGTCTGTATATCGCCGCTGGCGACCAACACATGGATAACCGCACGCGTATCGACCACGCCAAACCGCATTGCAATAGCCACGAGCTTTACAAGGGCATTCTCAACGAGCGGGCCAAGGGTGTCTTCAACGGCAAGATTTACGTGCATCCCGATGCACAAAAGACCGATGCCAAACAAAGCAACCGGGTGCTGCTCCTCTCGGACGACGCCGTGATCGACACCAAGCCGCAGTTGGAGATCTACGCCGACGACGTGAAGTGTACGCACGGCGCAACGGTCGGACAGATCGATGAGACGGCGCTGTACTATCTGCGCTCGCGGGGCATTTCCGAGGACCTTGCTCGCTCGCTGCTCGTTTACGCCTTCGCCAATGAAATCGCCAACGCGTTGCCGATCGAAGCTGTGCGAGAGCACGTCGAGCGATTTCTACTGGCTGGCCAGAGCTTAACCGAATTGTGAGGAGTGTCCGTATGGCTGCTTGAGCAAGACGAATCATACACGTTGCCACAATCGAAACCTAAAATATGAGGAGCGAAACATGTCTCCAACATCGATCGCGAGCGAATTGCTCGTGAGCACCGATTGGGTCGATGAGCATCGGCACGATGACAACGTGCGCATCGTCGAGTCGGACGAAGATCTCCTGTTGTACCAGCAGGGGCACATTCGCGAAGCCGTGAAGATCGACTGGCAAACCGACCTGCAGGATCAGACGATCCGCGACTACCTCTCGAAAGACAGGTTTGCCGAGCTGTGCGCCTTGAAGGGCATTTCGAACGACACGACCGTTGTTTTCTACGGCGATAAGAACAACTGGTGGGCATGCTACGCGCTTTGGGCGTTCAAGCTGTACGGTCATGATCATTGCTTGATCATGGACGGCGGGCGAAGGCGCTGGGAACTGGATGGTCGTGAGTTCGTTCGCGAACCGGAGCCCGATTATCCGCGCGGCACCTATGCGGCCAAAGATCCCGATCTTTCCATCCGCGCGTTTCGCGATGAGGTGCTTGAGCATCAGGCAGCCGATAAGTCGATGATCGATGTGCGATCGCCCGGTGAATACACGGGCGAGTTGTTGCACATGGAAGATTATCCGCAAGAAGGCGCGCTGCGGGCCGGCCACATTCCCGGTGCAGCCAGCGTTCCGTGGTCCCGTGCGGTCAACGACGACGGCACATTCAAGTCGAAAGCGGAACTGGAGCAGATTTACCTTAACGAAGCCGGGCTAAAACGAGACGGTGACACGATCATCGCCTACTGCCGAATTGGTGAACGCTCTAGTCATACTTGGTTCGTGTTAAAGTACTTGTTGGGATTTGACAACGCGAAGAATTACGACGGCTCGTGGACCGAGTGGGGCAATTTGGTCGGCGTGCCGATTGAGAAGAACGTGTAACCGAATCGTAAGAGCACAGCTTTGTGATCGATCAAATATCCAATCGAAAAAACATACTCGACGAACTCAAACAAGAGTTCGAAGAGCTGGATGTGCGCGACCGGCTGGAGACGTTACTTGAGTTCTCCGACGAGCTCCCCGACCTGCCGGAAAGTTTTCGGGCACGGCGGGATGCCGGCGAGAACCGCGTGCATGAGTGCCAAACGCCGGTGTACATGTGGGTCGAGGTGGTCAACGGCCAGGTTGAGATTTACGCCGATGTGCCTC
>CAUYYY010000335.1:0-2935 GCA_963577165.1 Planctomycetota bacterium
CAGAGCAGCGCGACGAGCCGACGCGACGACTTCGGCTTGCTTTTCAGGCCAAGCACGACGAAGAACGCCCAGCGTTGTCCAACGAATCGCCTCCTCGTCGTCCAGTCGCTGTGCAATACGTAATGCGAGCACATATGGCTCGTGACGCAGCGGATCGGTTTTGGCCACCTGGCGATAAAGTTGCAACGCTCGGCCGTCGCTACCCAGGCGAGCCATGTACTGAGCCAGATAAAGCAATCCATCGACGTTGTCACTCAAGTCGGCGGCCGACATGAGTGCCCGCTCAATATCCGCTTGCGAACGATTGTCAAGTTGCATCGCCAGCCCCAACGCTTCATACATCCACGGCTGCGGTTGTCCCTGTCGTAATGCCGCTTGAATCAGGGCAATGACCTGATTCAAGTCACGCTGCCGCATGAGGTTTCGGACGACTGCTCGCACGGTTGCCGAATCAGGCCGCTGTTTGGAAAAATAGCCACTCCAAAACAGGTCCGGCTCAACCGACCGGTCGATCGAAATGACCAGTTCTTTCGCGGACGATTGTGATGTCGATTTGGCGGTTGCGTCTTGAATCGCGCCGCCGCTCGTGTCGGCCACGGAGTTTGTTGATACCGTTGCAGCTTGGGCCGAAGACAGGTCATCGGCTACGGCCATCGCCTGAAAGCCACCAGCCTTCAACTGCGGGAGATGGGCGTCATCGACGTTAAATAATCCGCCGCCGCCACCACCACCACCGCCGAATCCACCGCCGCCGCCGCCTTGGCCGCCGCCGCCGCCACCTTGGCCGCCGCCTCGGCCTTGGCCGCCCATTCCGCCACCCATTCCGCCACCCATTCCGCCACCACCACCAAAACCTGCTTGCGGAATGGGCAATACCAGATCAGCGACCGGGTAGACCTTCGTCGTCAGATGTTCTTCCGCCTCCTCGGGGGTCGTGATGAGCAATACCTCATCCTGGATCATGTACGTTAATTCGGCGTCCCGTAGAATCAGGCGCAAGACTGAACGCAAGCGAATGCCATTCAGATCTTTTGTGATGGGGGTTTCCGTGCCGATTCCCGCAAATTCGAGAGCGGTATTGTCCAATTCAATGTTGATGCCATGCCTATCACCAAGATCTGTCATCACGTCTTGAAGAGGCATCTCCGTGACGTCGATTTCCGATTCACTATCCAACGCCTTGGAAATCGCCTGCTCGGCACTGCCCGGTTTTTTCAAGTCGACGGCGCCCCAGCGTGCTTTACGTCGGTCGCTGAGCTCCCGCCAGTTTTCGTATTGGCCGACCGCGCCACTCGGGTAAACAATCGGCGGGTCGTCTGGAAACGGGATGCTCGAATCCTCGATCGTGAGCAGCGTCTTAAAAAACCCTTGTTGCCGAGCGATGTTAATTGCCTGCATCTCCGACGCGTAACCGGCAAGCCGTGAATCGACCACGGCCGAACGCGAAATCGATTCATCGGGCCCGGTTTCTTCAGCCAGAATCGTCGCCACGTCTGCGGCCTCGGGATAGTTGCCTTCGTTCATCAGTGCGTCGAAACGACGCATGAGTTGCTTTCTCTGCTCCTGACCACGACGCAATGCGTCGGCCAGTCGCCTGGCTTCCTCACCAGCCGCTCGAATCTCTTGTTGCTCACGGTCACGCACCACCTTCTCGTGCTCTTGGCGTGCCGCTTCTCGAAGTGCCGTTGCCATTTGATCCGCCAACTGAGCCCGCACGTCCGGATCAACTTCCGGCATACGACGAACGTTCTCTTGCATCAATTTGAGCTTTTGAATCACCACACCCGGTTGGCTCGCCATTTGCCCCCGAGCTTCGTTCAGGAGCACCTCGACCTCTTTTTGCACTTGCTCGGTAATCACACGGTTCGTGTTTTCTACCGTGTCGAGGAATTGCCCTTCGTCGGCGACTTCGGTGGGCACGGCGCTATCGTCCGACAAATCGCCCTGCTTGTCGCTTGCCATCGTATTCACCAACTGGAATGTGCCCGCTCCTGTTTTCCCTTCCTTACGCAGCCGCTCAATACTTCGCTCGATCGTCTGAGATTCCGGATTGCCCGGATCTCGCTCGAGCGCTTGCCTGGCAAGCAGACTAGCATTGCTCAGATTGCCCGTTGCCAGGGCGTGGCGAGCGAGTCCATTGAGATCGCGAACCGCACGATCCGCAATACGCCGCATTTCGTGGAGACCCGCTGTGCCGATCGTGGGCAACGTTGCCCCTCGATCCGCTCGGGCCTTCTCAACGAGCTGTGCCAAATAAGCGTGATCCGCACTCAAATTGCCTGGCTCAACCTGCCACTCGAGCTGCTTCGTCTTGCCCGCGACCTCGACGGTCATCCGCACTTCGATCGGCCCATCCATTTTTCCAATTCCGACGACCACCGTATCACGGTCGCTGCGGAGCGGCGGAGTCGCGACCGGATAGACCTGCTGCAGCGCTGGGGGATACTCGACCGATTGTGGCCAGAGAACGACACCTCGCGCTGCGTCGGCAAGAAACTTGCCCGCTGTTTCCGCGTTACGCATGTTTTCCGTATGGGCCCGTTGCTCGGTGACGGTTTGCTCGGTGACGGTGTCATCGTCTTGGGTTGACCCCGTTTCAGTTGATCCTGTAGACGGCAAAACGATCTGGCGGGCAATTGCCAGATTGCCACCGGTCTGATTCGCCAGGACCGCCAACAGTTGAGCATCGACACGTGGTCCGACCGCATAGCTGCTCACAGCAATGCGATGTTTGACCAACGCGACGGTCAAGTCGCGAAACGAGTCGCTTTCCAAGATATTGGCGATGCTCATACCGTCGCCAAGATACACAACAGATCGTGACGCACCGGATCGCCCTTCATAAGACGCGATCGCCGCGCGCATCGCAGCAGCCATGTCTGTCGATCCCAAGGGCACTCGACGTTCGAGCTTCACAACAGCCGCCTCGAACGCC
>CAUYYY010000336.1:0-2934 GCA_963577165.1 Planctomycetota bacterium
ATGGCATCGTAGCCGGAGGGCATATCGATCACGGTGCGGTTGATTTCATATTCATCTGAAAAACTGATATCAAAGCCGTCGGGGATAAAACTTCCATGGAAAAATTTTGCATCGCTGCCGTACCGATGCGCTAAATCTTGCGGCCTTTTAGTTATGAAGTTGCCCACGGTGGTATTGTTCCAGCTCACGATTGGCATTGACAATCACTTTCAATCGATCGACGACCCGGTCGATCTGCGCTCCGTTGATGGCAAAGTACAACTCCTCGTCCGTGATGCCGGTGTAGACGCGGTTGCCGATGCATCCCAGGTTGGTCGCACTGCGTCCGGATTCGATCACGGCCGGAATGGCCGCACAGGTGGGTCGGCCCACCATCGACCCTGCACAATCAATTCCTGCCGAATGGGCGGCTTCTGCCAACAGCATCAACTGCTTGGCATTGCCGGACACCAGCACAACGTCCGGCTCAATGTCGGCCCCGGAGAGCGGAGCGTAAATTACGACGCCGACCGGTTCCGCGCGGCGAGGTATCGTCGACACTTCCTGCATGTCGATATATTCAAGCTCGACCATCGTTCCCACCAGCCCTTCGAGTTCCTGCGCCGTCTCCGCGGGCAGATCGATCCCGTGTGTGTGCGCCCCGATCGGACAGCCGTAGTGGTCCGACGCCTCGGTGTAGAAGGTACGCCCCTCGGCCGCGTATTTCCAATACGTGCAGCCCGACGGTGCGGCTGTGTCAATCTTAGCGACGCCCTCCGGAGCGGACTCGCGAAATGCGATCGCCACCGGTTGCCTTTCGAGGCCGAGCAGTTCGGCGAGTTGTGTGGCTGCAGTCATGCGTTGCCGCCGTCTGTCTTGCGAAGCGGCGCGAGGGACTGCTTGCTTTCATCGGGTCGCTGCACCGAGCACTCTGCAGGGGCCGAGCCTAAGGAACTCGCGGGTACCGACCGTAGAGTGGTCGCACCGGCGGCGGCTTTGCTGATAGGGTCCAACTGACCCTCGGTTGGTTCTGCTCAGCAGAACCATGATTCCGTCAGTCGGGCCGTCCGGGCGCGAGCAGGCGGCAATAAGCAGACTGCATCAGCAGGCTCCCGGCCGTGCGCCAATTCCAATATACGGAAAAACGTGGCCGCCGGATCTTCGTCCGCCAGCGTATCCCGTTCCACGAGTTGCAAGACTTCTTTCTGCAAAATGTCCATACCCGGATCGGGATGTTTCCAGCGATACGTGAAGGCGGCTTCGACCAGTTCGCCTCGATGCGGCAACGTCTGGGGATGCTCGGCCAGCCAGGAGCCGGGCGGAATCAGCAGGCGAATTGCGTACTGCACCGGGTCGATGTGATCGATCAGCCCGTTCGCCTCGACGAAGTGCAGCACTTCGCAGTAGTCCTCCAGCGTCGTCCACGGTGTGAACGCGACCCATGTGGGACGCAACGGGATGCCCGCATCGCGGCAGACACCCAGCGCCGTCTCCACATCCGCGCGCGTATGCTGTTTGTCGAGAATTTCGAGCACTTTGTCGCTGAGCGATTCGACCGCAGTGATGATAAACAAACAGCCCGCTTCGGCAAACTCCGGCAAATGCTCGCCGCGGTGGAGCAGATGCTCAATCTTCGTGGTGAAATCAAACGTCAGCCGGGGAAACTCTTCGTGCATCGCCCGCACCACGCACAGCGAATGATTGGGCCCATTCAGGAAATCGGGATCACCGAACGTGATGTGCGTTGCACCCGCACGGACCTGCCGACGAATGTCCTCTAAAACGACCTCTTGGGGCAAAACAAAAAATCGTCCTCCATAAACCGGCGGAATCGGGCAATGTGTGCAAAAGTGCAGACAACCGCGGCTCGCTTCTACGTAACCGGCCTTACGGCAATCACCGTTCTGTTCCAACTTGGCGTAATTGTCCAAGCTGGGCAACGCGTCGCGCGTTGGGACGGCGAACGACAGTCGCTCAAGATAAGGCTTCGCCGCGCTGCCGGGACGGCTCACTCCGGCGACTTCACTATTGAAGTTCGCCTCCAACGATTCCACCAGCGCGACCAGCGGTGCTTCGTACTCGCCGCCAATACACGAGTCCGCACCATGCTGGAGCAAGTAGTCCGCGTTCAGCGCCGCATACAGACCGTAGCAACAAATGTGGCAGTGCGGATTGGTTTCTCGAATGCGCTCAATCACCTGCACACCCATCCGCAGGGCCGTATGCATCGGAACCGAGATACCCACAAATTGCGCCTGTGCGGCTTTCTGGGCGTCGAACGATTCAACGGCGATGTCCGTCGCCTGTGGCAGATAACCGGCCTGCACAAGAAAACCGAGTGGTAAGGCGACGCCGAGAGGTTGATGCCCGAGTTCGTAACACGAGATGAGCAGAATCGCACCGGGTGATTTTAAGTGCATAAAAAATCTCCTCGTCAAACGGCAGGCACCGAGTCGTTCACGTGCTCCGACACCGTACGACGGCAGCTAATGATTATCGCATCTGGACGACGTGTAACGCAACCATGAAAGAGAATGTCTGATCCACGGTTTACAGACAGACACATGGGGCACACCCACCGGCGGAATTTGTCCCTAGACCCTGGGCAATTGGCTGTCGTCACTACCGGGACTTGTTGTCCCTAGACGCTAGAGCCTCCAACCTGGACTCCGGCAGTGGCATCGGTGCCCGTATGTGTAGACGGTGTGGCGGGAGAGGCCTGGGTTTGGTTTCTCGTGATCATGTACCCTTCCTCTATTCGAGCAGTTAGTGGATACTGTTATCGAGAACCACGACGATCATCAGTTACGTTTTTGCTTGGCCAATAATCTCAATTCGTAGGTCTTTGTACATCTCGCCGGTACAGGGACAGATTTCGAGTCGGTAACGCAACTCACCGCGCATCTTTCCTAACGCTTCCTGTTGCGATCTGGCGGTGACCTCGACTGTCCCGAC
>CAUYYY010000337.1:0-2931 GCA_963577165.1 Planctomycetota bacterium
ATCGAAATGCCCACCGCGATGGAAACGTCGTCTCTGGCCTCGGCCGCCCCAACCGCAATAACCGTGCCGCCGCTTACCGGTTCGACCGGCACGGGTTCAACTAGCACGGGCCCGGCGCCGATCGCATTCGACTTTGCCTTCCCGGTCGTGAAGGCAACTGCCTTGCCTGCCCCCTATTCATCGGGGAGTGTTCCCGTTGGAAATTCGTCGCATGTCTCCGCAACTCCCCCCCTTGCCGCACAGAACGGGGCCACACCATTATCAGACGGTTCGGGCGCCTACGCCGTGACGCGCCAGATGGCGCAAGCATTGCTCGATCGAGGCGAGTTGGCCAATGCGCATCTGTTGCTTTCCCGTTCGTACGGCGATCCGACACTTTCGCCCTCGGAGCATGACGAACTCACCCTTTTGCTCGGCCAGCTTGCCGGGACCGTGATCTACTCGCACGCACATCTTTTAGAGCCCGCCCACCGCGTCGTGGCGGGCGAGACACTCGAATCGATCGCCCAAAGTTACAACGTCCCGTGGCCGTTGTTGGCCAAGATCAATGGCCTGTCCGATCCGGCCCACGTTACCGTCGGGCAAGAGTTGAAGGTTGTCCGCGGACCGTTTTCGGCCGTTGTGAGTTCCGAGCGACGCGAGCTGACGCTGATGGTCGGCGGCCGCTATGCTGGCCGGTTCGCCGTGGGCATCGGCCGCGATCATGAAGCGATCGAAGGGATTTGGTTAGTCGATAAAAAGCAGATCAATCCGACCTATTACGGACCGTCGGGCATGATCGATGCAGACGATCCCGCCAACCCATTGGGCGAGCACATGCTCGGGCTGGTCAACCCAACGGCCGGTGTCGCCTCAAAACCGTTTGGCATCCACGGCACCCACGATCCGACATCGATCCAAAGCAACGATCCACGAGGCTTTATCCGGCTCGCGCCGAAAGACGCCGAAGATGTTTTCGACATCTTGGCGATCGGCTCGAAGGTGGTCATCCGCCGCCAGAGCAAGTTGCTCAGACATGAGGTCAGCGATCGCTCGTTTTTCTCGACGAAAACAAAGTGAACGTGACCTTGGTATTTCGTAATCTGCTGTAGACGCCCAGACGTGGTATGTTGCTTTAATAGCCGCAGACGGAAGTCAGCGGTCAATCGCACATCGAATCGCCGACTTCCGTCTGCGGCTATCAAGACAAGACGAACTCCCGCGAGGTTCCGCAGCGTGTACGACAAGCAAGTCCTGATCGGCCTGATCCGTGACAAAGCGTTAAAGTTCGGCGAGTTTACACTCGCCTCGGGCAAGAAGGCCAGCTACTATCTCGACTGCCGTCCGGTGACGCTCGACTCGGCCGGGGCTTGCCTGGTCGGTGCGGGCATGCTCGACCTGCTCTCCGACGACCTGCCCGATCTGGTGGGTGGCATGGCCATCGGCGCCGATCCGATCACCGGTGCGATCCTCACTCTCGCTGGCATGCGTGGCACTCCGCTGCGCGGCGTCATGGTCCGCAAGGAACCCAAGGCTCACGGTACGGGCCGCTATGTGGAAGGCGCCTATCACGACGGTGAAGAACTCGTCATTGTCGAAGACGTGGTCACCACCGGCGGATCGTCGCTGCTGGCGATCGAGCGGTGCGAGTCGGTCGGTCTGAAAGTGCATCGGGTGCTGGCCATCATTGACCGACTCGAGGGTGGCCGCCAAGCCTTTGCCGAGTGCGGCTACCAGCTGACCACACTCCTGACGATCCGCGACTTCGGCATCGAACCGCCGGCGGAATAGAGCATCGCCCGTTTAGCGCACGTCGCTTGCGAGTGCGAGTTTTGAGATTCATCCTTAGCGCAACGCTCGATGGAAACATCACTGCATCGCCAACTCAAACAGATGTACGCTCCCGGGGATGCCCGACTGGAGGTGCCGCTCGGCGCGTATCGCATCGATGTCGTTCGTGACGATGAACTCATCGAGATTCAGCACGGCTCGCTCTCGGCGATTCGTGACAAGATTCAAACCTTGTTACGCAAACATCGCGTCCGGGTAGTGAAGCCGATCATCGCCTGCAAAACACTCGTCCAACAGAAATCCAAAGGCGGAGCCGTGCTGCGTCGCCGCAAAAGCCCGAAGAAGGGACGCCTTCTCAATCTGTTTGATGAGTTGATTTATTTCACAGGAGTTTTCCCCCACGATCGATTGACGTTGGAAGTTTTGCTGGTCGAGATCGAAGAACTCCGCTACCCGGGCCACGGTCGGCGGCGGTGGCGCCACCAAAACGATTTTCAGATCGAGGATCAGACACTCGTCGGTATTCGAGAAGTACGCCCGCTTCGCACGTCGGCCGACCTGCGTACCTTCTTGCCACCACGTTTGCCTCAGCCGTTTCACACGGGCCATCTCGCCAAATCGCTAGGGGTCGACCGCCAGATTGCGCAGCGCATGGTGTACTGCCTGCGTCACGCCGGCACCCTGCGGCAGAACGGCAAACAAGGCCATGCCCTGCTGTACGAGTTCGCCGACCAGGCCGACGCCGCGTGACTGTAGGGAACGCCCTCCGTGGCGTTCCATTGCGCGGGAATGGATCGCGTGTGCCCGGGTCTCGGAACGGCACGGAGGCACGTTCCCTGCAGAGCCTACGGCCCTGACGTGCTTCACGGTTAGATGCTTTCCCGTCGACCCAAAATCTCAGGCGGCGGGCTTGTCGCAATGCTCAGAAACCCTTAATCTGCTGGGCTTAGAGTGGATTACACAGTAGCGTGGTCGCGTTCACTACGGTTCAGTCGAAAAAAATGGGCAAACTCTGACCTTATGTCCGTGTGACTCGCACTGGCGACGTAAATTCCCGCACTTATTTCAGGCCGATCGAAGGCAAGCTCTTATGAGCGAAGTGAATCTGCCCGTAACTCGCGGACCACTCCGCTCGCTTACCGGGGTCCAAATCATCGGCAC
>CAUYYY010000338.1:0-2916 GCA_963577165.1 Planctomycetota bacterium
CAGTAGGCCGCCCAAGCCTTATCCGGACTACCCCCCCTCACACCCCCCCCCACAGGCTACTGGGCAAAAAAGATTCGAGGCAAACTCTTCTACTTCGGACGATGGGGACAACGCCGTGACGGATCACGTACGGGCTTGGCTGTTTGGCAAGGAAGGGGGGCGAATCGATGAGTGAACAAAAAACATACATTGCCTCCTCATGTTCCTACACGTCAGCACCCATCAACGACGGTGGCGGAATCGCGAGTCATTCGATGCGGTCGAGGATCGCTACGAACAACCGCCGCAGCACAGCTACTTTGGCTACGCGTTTTGTCGTTCTCCTCGAAGTACCGCCCAGGCCTTGTCGAATACTTTGGCTACGCGTTTTGTCGTTCTCCTCGAAGTACCGCCCAGGCCTTGTCGAAACGAGGTCATCGTCCCGCAGTGCCGGAGGCCGTTGCAAAGGACCGTCAAGTATTAGATGATGGATACGTACAGACAAGTCGTGACGATTGTAGGTTAACGCCTGTTTCGTTGCGGCTGTAAATTTCACTTGGATAATCATGTTGTCCAACAAGACATATCCAATACGTTCGCACGACGAGTTTCGTGGCGCACAACAGTTGCCAACACCGGCGTTGGTCATTGATGCGAAGACAGTTCGCCGCAACATAGGCCGGCTGGCTGACTATGTGGCTTCGCACAAATTGGGCGTTCGACCGCACACGAAGACGCATAAATCGCTGCGCCTGGCCACGATGCAAGTCGAAGCCGGTGCGATAGGGCTGACGGCCGCCAAGGTCGGCGAAGCGGAGGTCATGGCCGAGGTCTGCAACGACCTGTTGTTGGCGTATCCGCCCGTGAATGCGATTCGGGCAGAACGCCTGGCTGTCTTGGCGCATGACCGAGCCGTGCGTGCGGCGATTGACTCGATCGATGCACTCGAAGTTACTGCTGCTGCAGCACGAACTGCGGATGTAACGACCGGTCTGCTGGTCGATTTGGATGTGGGGTTTGGGCGGACCGGTGTGCAATCGCCCCAGCAGGCACTCGCGCTTGCCCAGGCGATTGATTCGACAGCGGGCGTACAGCTCGATGGCATCATGTTCTATCCGGGTCACGTCTGGGAGCCGGCTGACGAGCAAGCCCCGGTGTTGCAAGCCATCGACGCGATCTTGGAGGAGACGATTGACCTCTGGACCCGAAACGGTCTAGGTGCAAAAATCGTTTCCGGCGGATCGACGCCCACCGCCTACCAATCCCACCACGTTACGCATCAAACCGAAATCCGCCCCGGCACCTATGTCTACAACGACATGAACACCGTCCACGGCGGTTATTGCAGTCTAGACGACTGCGCGGCACGAATCGTCGCGACGGTCGTCAGCAACGCGGTTAAAGGACAGGTGGTGATCGACGCAGGCAGCAAGACGCTTACGAGTGACCAATGCTTCCCGGCTCCAGAGAGCGGTCATGGTTACGTGGTCGAGTTGCCCGATGCCAGGATTGCCAAGCTCAGCGAAGAGCACGGGCAGATAGACGTCACTCGCTGTGACCACGTTCCCGCCGTTGGTGACCGGTTGACCATTGTTCCTAATCACATCTGCCCCTGTATCAACTTACAAGACCAAGCCTGGTGGCTTGAACCCGATGAGCCGCCTCAGCCGCTACCTATTGAGGCGAGAGGAAAACTACAGTGAGTGCAAGCGATACATCCGAGCGCGTCTTCACGAAATCTGCCGAAGTCCTAGAGAGCAATAGCCAAGTGGTGCCCGGCGGGTTGGCCTCGGTCAATCGAAAGGCGGAACCGGTGATTGCCTTTGCTCGGGCGCAGGGATCGCGGATGTGGGACGTCGACGGTAACGAGTACATCGACTATCACGCCGGTTTTGCTCCTTACATCCTCGGACACAACGATCCGGACGTCAACGCGGCTGTCGAGAAGGCGATGCGGAATAAACTGTCGAATTACGGCAGCGGCCCGACCGAGGAGGAAGGCCAACTGGCGCGACTCTTCTTGGAGTGTTTGCCGCTGGCCGAGCGTGTGCAGTTCTTCAATACCGGCTCGGAAACGACCGCTCAGGCGATTCGCATTGCCCGCGCGTGGACGGGCCGGGACCACGTGTTGCTCATGCAGGGTGGGTATAACGGCAATCAAAACGTCGTGGCTGCGAATCTGATGAACAGTGTCGAGCAACTTGGGGGACAGCAGATTCTTGGCGATGAATACCCGCTCGTCCCGATGAGCGCTGGCATCCCGCAGGCCGAGCAGCGTCAGCTGCATGTGATCGAGTTCAATGATCTCGACACCGTGCGTGCGCTGGTGCAAAAGTACGACATCGCCGCACTCATCACCGAGCCGGCGCTACAGAACATCGGAGTGGTGAAGCCGCAGCCGGGATACTTGGAAGGCTTGCGCGAACTGGCCGACCAAAACGGATTCTTGCTGATCTTTGACGAAGTGAAGACCGGCTTCCGGACGGGCCTGGGCGGCTATCAAGGCCTGTGTGGTGTGGCGCCAGACCTCTCGACGTTCGGCAAGGCGTTTGCGAACGGGTTCCCCATTGCCGCACTGGCGGGCAAGCAACCGTACATGGACCTGGCCATTAGCGACGATCCTGCCAAGCGTGTGCTGATTGCCGGCACATACAATTGTCATCCAATCCCTGTCGCGGCGGCCACTGCCTGCTTGACCAAACTAATGGATCAAGATCAAGACGTTCACGGACATATCGAGCGACGGGCCGTGCAACTCGAGGAAGGACAACGGAAACTGCTGGCCGATCAGGGCATCACGGCCACGATTGTCCGTCAGGGGAGTGTTCATTGTATCTACTTCATGGATCGAGCGCCGCACAATTGGTGGGAGCTGGTAACCAGCCATGATTTCGATTTCGACACTCGTTATCGCCGCGCCCTGATCGACCGTGGCAT
>CAUYYY010000339.1:0-2872 GCA_963577165.1 Planctomycetota bacterium
ATGACCAATGAAATCATCGGATAGGCGATGACGATTCCCCAATCGATCACCGAGAAATTTGTCTGTTGCAAGACGTCAGCAGGCGAGTTCATCTTTTGGAGTATACTATGTTGCCCCAGAGAAGCCGAGCGTCAAGGGTTTTGGGGCGGTCGTGCAATATTCCGCCGTGATCGCGCCTGATCAGGGTTTATTCGCCGATCAGTATTGTGGCATGTTGGATAACATGGTCAACAGACAGTCCGGCGGCGTTGCGCGTGTAGGTCCAGTCGCCCAGGTCTTCAATGTACCGGTCGCGGATGCCCTGGCGCTTGAAACGTACGCGTAGGCTCCGTTCGGCAATGACTTCGGCCACGGCGCTGCCCACGCCACCGATGATCGACTGTTCTTCGACAACGAGAATGGCTTTCGACGCCTTGGCCGCTTGTTCGATGATATCCTTGTCAAACGGCTTGATCGACGTGACGTTGATCAAGCCCACACTCTTGCCGCTGGCTTCGAGTTGCGCGGCAGCTTTCCAGGCGTAGCGCAGAGCGGGGCCGTAGGTGACGATGGTCAGATCGCCGCCGCGTTTGACCCACTGGCTTTTGCCAACAACGTAGTCGCCGTGAGGTGGTAGATCAGGATCCATCAAGCCATCGCTGCCGGGGGCGTAATGCTTGGGCTGGCCCAGCAGCACGACCGGACCGTTGATAGCCATTGCGGCGTCGAACGCCTGGCGAAACTGATCGTCATCGAATGCGGTGAGCACCGTGAGGTTGGGCACGACGCGGTACAGCGCAATGCTTTCCAGATCGTGATGCGTGGTGCCGTGCGAGTTGTTCACAAGGCCCAGTGTCCAGCCGATGATCTTCGCGTTGCAGTCGTGGCGGCAAAGATAAGTACGAAGCTGATCGAAGTTGCGTAGGGGCGTGAACGGTGCCCACGCCTGGATGACCGGGATCAATCCCTGCATCGACAGGCCGGTGGATAATGCCATTTCATCCTGCTCGGCGATGCCAACGTCGAAAGCGCGGTCGGGGTATTTGACCTGGAAATGCTGGTCCATGGTGTCAACGCCGACATAGCAGATACGATCATCCTTTTCCGCCCATTCGTGCAGTTTTTCGCTGAACACGTTGGCGATGGACCCGAGCGGAATTTCGCTGATTGAGTCACATTGCTTGCGCACGTCAATCCGCAGCAGTGACTCGTCATCACCTTGAAGCTCGGCGATTGCCTGGTCGAGCAGGGCGGAATCGTAATCGCGCCCGAATCGCCCACAATGGACGTGGCCGGATTCCAGGAAGGACACGCCTTTGCCCTTGATGGTGTCCGCGATGATGCACGTCGGTTTGCCGGGTTCCAGCGGAGCGGCTTCGAGGGCGTCAATGATTTGCCCGATGTCGTGTCCGTCGATACAGTGCACGCTGAAGCCGAAGGCTTCGAACTTTTTATCCAGCGGTTCGAGTGGCTGCACGGTTTCGGTGCCGCGGTCGTTGGACTGGTACTTGTTGCGATCGACGATGACGACCAAGTTTTCCAGGCCGTACTTGCCCGCGGACATTGCGCCTTCCCAGGAGAGTCCTTCCTGTAGTTCGCCGTCGCCAGTGACAATGAACACGCGGCCGGGGCGGTTCTGCGTTCGCAAGCTGAGCGCCATGCCGGTGGCGACAGAGATGCCGGTGCCCAACGACCCCATGGATACTTCGATGCCGGACGTGGTCGTGGCAGACAGGCCATGCAGATGGCATCCGTTGTCTTCAATGCTCTGCAGATCATCCCACGGAAAAAAGCCCAGATCCGCCATGGCGACGTAGACCGGCTCGCCGGCATGGCCTCGCGAGTTGATGAAGATGTCGCGGTCTTCCCAGCGCGGATTTTTCGGATCGATACGCAGCACATGATAAAACAGCACGGTGAACAGATCGGCCGACGACAAGGCTCCACCGGCATGCAATGTGCGGTTGTTCAGCGCCAAGGCGTTGACACGCAGGAAACGCGCTTTACGCTCCAGTTCGGTAATCAGCATATCGCGATCGGTTGTGGTGATTTGAGACATTTGGCGAAGTCCTTTTGGCTATGGATAGACGCTCGGGAACTCTCGGTGGGGAACGGCTGACCGGGGCTCGCTCCTCGAGGCGCCAGACCTTGTACAGATACTCGATCTCCGGGCAATATAGACTGGATCATACTGCTTCCCTCCGTTCTCATCTGTGGTTCTTCAGAAGAATTCACGAGCAAGTGCTTCCGAGAATCCTATTTTTGAAAGGTCGCCGTTAATTGTGCTTCCACCATCAGCCACGATAACAGCGCCGTTGATAAAAGAAGATTCGCTTGACGCCAGGAAAAGCGCGGTCTGGGCGATTTCCTCGGGCGTTCCGTAACGTCGCAACGGCTGCCGTATATTCAGATAGGAATCTTCATCGAAGCTGCCTTCCTCAAGATTGCTTTCCAACATCATCGCTGTATGGATTCCGGCCGGTGCAATACAGTTCACCCGTATTCCCTGCGGTCCAAATTCAGCAGCCATCGAACGAGTGAGGGAGATCGTCGCGCCTTTCGATGCGGTGTAGGCATCGCAGTTCGGGACACCTATAACCCCGGCGCTGGAGGCCGTGTTGATGATGGTCCCCCCACCGCTCTCCAGCATGAGTGGGATCCCTTGACGGCAATACAAGTAGACACCGCGTAAATTGACTCCGATAATCTGTTCCCACACGTCGTATTTGATGTTTGTGACTGGGCCATCAGAATCGGCGAGATAGATTGATGCATTGTTGTACAGGATGTGGAGCGCGCCGCTGGTCCTCTCGACATTAGCGATAGTGTCGCTCACATCGGCTTCATTGGAAACATCGCAGCGCAAATAGGATGCCTTGCCACCGGCATCCTT
>CAUYYY010000340.1:0-2870 GCA_963577165.1 Planctomycetota bacterium
TTCGAGAAGCGTGGGCGGGTCAATGTGGGCGTTGGATACGCGATTTCGATCAATCAGATCAAAAAGTTTCTCGGTTACTTAAAGAGCGGTCGCGTCGTCGACCATGCGACGCTCGGTGCGACGGTGTCCACGTCGGAAGACGGCCGCGTCGTGGTCGATGACATCCTCGAATCGAGCGATGCGTATCGCCGGGGACTGCGCTACGACGATGAGATCGTACGATTCGGTCAGCGCGATATCCGTACGGTCAACGCGATGAAAAATGCGCTGGGCATCTATCCACGCGGTTGGAGCGTGCCGTTGATGTTTCGTCGCGACGGCCAATCGGTGCGGCGCATGGTACGCCTGGCGGGTCTTCACAGCGCAGGTGAGTTGGCGAGGCTGTTGCAAAAACCCGTTGAACCACCCCAACCGAAGGAGAAGCCGAAACACAAGGACCAACCAGACGAGAGTCCGAAAAGGCCAGGGCATCCGAATATTCGATCGATCTTAAACAAGTCGCAGATGCCCAAAGTGGTGGCGGACCATTTCGAGAAACGTCCCGGCTATGCCAACTATCATTTCAACCGGATCAACCAAGATCGCATTTGGCAGGCGTTTGTCGCCCGCGGCGATCTGTCCCAGCTCGATTCTCGTTGGACCATCATGGGCAGTCTCGAAAGCGACGATCCGGTGACAATCCAGCTCTCGGAAGATACTGGAACACTTATCCTTCTCGAGGGAGATTCGAGTGTTCATTATGAGGACGATCTTTCCGCGGCCATCAAGCCGCCGCGTACAGGCGGTCTGCTGGCGGCGCTACACGTGTGGCACCGCTGGGCGACCGTGGGCCTGACGCGATTCGGCGAGGTTTATTATCTAGGAACGATGCCGCTCTCGGGTGACGGACCGATGGTCGACGTTTTGGTTGGGACGTATGGCGGCGCGGAAACGCGGTTTTACTTCGATCCAAACACGGGCGATCTGTTGGCGCTGGAAATGTTTTCCGACGACGATGTCGATCCCTGTGAAATTTATTTCAGCCAGTTGCGTTCCATCAACGGTCACATGCTGCCGCATCGGCTCGAAATACGACACGCCAGCGCGACGTATGCCGTCGTCGAGGTTAAGGAATATCAGTTTGGTGACGAGGGAGAAAACTGAACGTGCAAGTCACACGCCGAATTCATCTTCCGCGCCACTCAGTCGACTTCACCAGTCGATCTGCGACTTTCTCCGGCGTGCTGCTGGGCGCGCTGCTGACGCTGCTCATTTCGGGCGTTGTCCGAGCCGATGTCTCCTTTGCCGATGTGGCCGACTCGGTTCAGCCCAAGGTGGTGAAGATCTATGGGGCCGGAGGCCTTCGCGGTCTTGAAGCGTACCAGAGCGGGATCCTCATATCCGCCGAGGGCCATGTGCTGACGGTCGCTAGCCATGTTTTGGATTCCGATACGGTCACCGTGATCCTCAGCGATGGCCGCAAGCTGGAGGCCACACTGGTAGGAACCGACCGGCGTCTGGAGTTGGCGGTCCTCGAACTCGAAGCGGATGATCTGTCGTACTTCAATTTGCAAAATGCAGTGGAAGCCGATGTGGCAGCCCGAGTGTTGGCGTTCAGCAATCTGTTTGGCGTGGCGACCGGGGACGAGCCTTTGAGCGTGATGCAGGGCTGGGTCGCGGCGAAGACCGTGCTCAACGCCCGGCGAGGAACGTTTAAGACACCGTACCGAGGACCTGTCTACATCGTCGACGTCATCACGGATAACCCGGGCGCGGCGGGCGGAGCGCTGACGAATCATCACGGTCAGCTTCTCGGTATCCTGGGAAAAGAGTTACGCGACGCGCGGACGAACACCTGGCTCAACTACGCGCTGCCGATCGCGCAAGTGATTCCGGCGGTGAACTATATTCTCAGTGGAAAACTTCGGGCCGCATCCGAGGGAAACCGCGAGCGGCCATCGCGGTCATTAACTTTGTCGGCGCTCGGCATCATGTTGGTCCCAAACGTCTTATCACGTACACCGGCCTATATCGACGCCGTTCACGCCGATTCAACTGCCCACGCGGCAGGATTGCGCCCGGATGACCTCGTGGTGATGCTCGATGGCCGCGCAGTCGAGTCGTGCAGGTCACTGCGAAGCGAGCTGTCGTATATCGAGAGTGATGCGGAGATTACGATCACGGTCTTACGCGCTGGCGATCTTATCCTGGTACCATTACGTGGCGGTCGGTTGAACGTTACGACAGACGAAACCTCGCCATAGCAAAAGGCGGTGTCGCCAAACTAGGAGCCCGATTCACAGCATGCCCAAGATACGAAACGACTGGCCAATCACCGTTGCCATTCATGCAGGGCTCTGCGCGACGGCCGCGGCCGCGGATCTGGCCGAATTGGAACAAGTCGCCGTGCAAGCTGCCGTCAGACGCGTCGCGCCATCGGTTGTTCAGATACGAACCATTGGCGGCCTCGATCAGGTGGGGCGCGTGATCCTCGGCACGGGGCCGACCACGGGCCTCATCGTCTCGCAGGACGGTTTTATTATATCGAGTGCTTTTAATTTTGCTCAGCGACCTTCGTCAATTCTTGTCACGTTGCCCGGTGGTTCACGGCTCGCGGCTCAACTCGTCGCGACCGATTATAGCCGAATGCTCGTCCTGCTGAAGATCAAGAGCGACGAAGGACTCTCCACGCTCGATGCGGCGCCAGAGGACGAGATTGCCGTAGGGCAGCGAGCCATCGCACTGGGCCGAGCATTTGGCCGAGTGATTGACGGGGCAGATCCCAACGTCTCGGTGGGAATCGTCAGCGCGGTCGGCCGCATGTTAGGCAAAGTCATTCAAACAGACGCCAAGATATCGCCGAATAATTACGGCGGTCCGCTTGTTGATAT
>CAUYYY010000341.1:0-2847 GCA_963577165.1 Planctomycetota bacterium
CGACAGCTGCGACTGACCTACGGGCGACCATTCCGAGTCTGGCTGCGACTCAATAAAGAAGAGCCGGCAGAGGAAGAGGTCTATCTGGGTGACCTGCCGATCATGCTCGGTGGCGGCGAATTCATCATCAACGGGGCCGAACGGGTGGTTGTCAGCCAGCTGCACCGCAGCCCCGGCGTGGACTTCGTCCAGGAGCAAGACGGAACCACCGACCGCAAACTGGCCAGCTGCCGTATCATTCCCGAGCGCGGTAGTTGGATCGAGATCAACGTCACAAAGAAGGACTCGCTGACCGTTCGTATCGACCAAAGCGGTAAGTTCTCAGCGATGACTTTGCTACGAGCGATGAGTCCTCGCTACTCAACCGACTCCGACATCATGCGGGCGTTTTACGACTCCAGCAATGAAAAGATTGTTGACGGTCGCAGCGTGACGAAGATCGAAGGCAATATCGCTGTCGACGATGTTGTCTATCCTTCCAACAGCGATCGGGCGGGCGAGATCATCGTCGAGGCGGGCCAAAAGGTCACCAAGAATGCCGCTGAAACCATTTGCACGGCCGGTGTAAAAACGGTCGAGGTTCTGCCGGCTCCCAAGCTGCCGTTGATCTTCAATGCTTTGGCCGACGACGCAACTTCCAGTCACGAAGAGGCCCTGCTGCGAATCTACCAACGGTTACGACCGGGTAACCCACCCCAACTCGAGAAAGCTCGCACCCTCTTTCAAGAGAAATTCTACGACGTCAACCGCTACCGACTGGGTCGTGTGGGGCGGTTCCGTATCAACCGTAAGCTGGAACTGAACGTCTCCGACAAGGAAATGACCTTGCGAGCGGAAGACCTCACAGCCTCCGTCGCTTACCTGCTCAATCTCGCCAACAACGAAGAAGGCGCCGAGATAGACGATATCGATCACTTGGGGAATCGCCGCCTGCGGACCATCGATGAACTCGCCTGCGATGAACTTCGCAAGGGCTTCCTCAAATTGCGACGCACCGTGCAAGAGCGAATGAGCCTCAAGGATGCCGAGGACATGACGCCTCGGAGTCTCATCAATCCGAAAAGTATTTCGGCGGCCATCGAGTATTTCTTCGGCCGCGGCGAACTGTCTCAGGTAGTGGATCAAACCAACCCGCTCAGTCAACTCACCCATGAACGACGCTTGTCGGCCCTTGGCCCCGGTGGTCTAAACCGCAAACGTGCCGGCTTCGAAGTCCGTGACGTTCACATTTCTCACTACGGTCGAATTTGCCCGATCGAAACTCCCGAAGGTACGAACATCGGTTTGATCTCCAGCCTGGCTATTTATGCCGGCGTGGATGACTACGGCTTCCTGGTCACCCCTTACCGGGAAGTGTCCAAGGGCAAGTTGACCGACGAGGTCTCTTGGCTGCGAGCGGACGAGGAAGCCGACGCCTATGTGGCGCCCGCGGATGTGCCGGTGGAAAAGAGCAGGCTGACCGACGGCAGCCTGATCGTTCGCCACCAGTCGGACTTCCGGATGGTCGAAGCCTCCGAAGTCGAATACGTGGATGTGGCTCCTTGTCAGATGGTCGGGGTCTCCGCCGGCCTGATTCCCTTCCTTGAGCACGACGACGCCAACCGGGCCTTGATGGGCTCCAATATGCAGCGGCAAGCCGTGCCCTTGTTGATTACCGAACCGCCAATCGTAGCCACCGGACTGGAGCACGACGTCGCGCGGAATTCCAGCATGGTGGTTCGTGCACGGCGCGCCGGAAAAGTCACTTACTGCGATGCTCGACGCATCGATATCGGCACGGACGTCTACGACCTGAAAAAGTACGCCGGCTTGAACGAGCGGACGTGCCTCAATCAGAGACCGATTGTCGACCTCCACGACAAAGTTGAGAAGGGACAGGTCCTCGCCGATGGTGCCGCCACCTTCAACGGCGAACTGGCTCTTGGCCGCAACGTCCTGGTTGGATTCATGTCATTCGACGGTTTCAACTTTGAGGACGCGATCATCATCAGCGAAGAGCTGGTGAAAAACGACGTTTATACGTCGCTGCATATCGAAGAATTCGACGTGGAGATCCGTGAAACCAAACTTGGTCGCGAGGAATTCACAAAGGACATTCCCAATGTCAGCGAGAAAGCACTTCGCAATCTCGATGAGAGCGGAATCGTTCAAGTCGGAACCTATGTCCGACCGGGTGATATTCTCGTGGGTAAAGTTTCACCCAAGTCGAAGACCGAACTGACGCCGGAAGAGAAGCTACTGCACGCCATCTTTGGACGTGCCGGTGAGGATGTGAAAAACGACTCCCTGGAGGTCCCCTCCGGTATTGAAGGCATCGTTATCGACACACAGAAGTTCTCCCGTCGCATGAGCCTTTCTGATGACGAAAGGAAGACATTCGAAAAGGAAGTCAAGGAATTGGAGACCGAAGGCAATGCCCGAATTGCTCAGGTCTTCGCCGGTATGATTGAGCAGATGGAAGTGGTCGTCGGTAAACCACTAACCGACGAAGACGGCACCCCGCTCACTCGTGATCAGGACGATAAATTCATCGCCGAGATTGCTGGACAATTCCGAGTTGAGCCGATCGTGGACCGACTTCGAAGCGATGCCAAGGTCCAGGAGATTCGCAAGATCCATAAAACATGCTGGCCGGATGTGGAATCCGCCATCGATGCTCGCGACCGCAAGCTTAACAGCATGAAGCGGGGCGACGAACTTCGCAGCGGTGTTTTGCAGATGGTCAAGATTTACATCGCCACCAAGCGGGTTATTTCCGTTGGTGACAAAATGGCTGGCCGTCACGGCAACAAAGGAGTCATTGCCAAGATCTTGCCGGTCGAGGACATGCCCTTTTTGGAAGACGGT
>CAUYYY010000342.1:0-2847 GCA_963577165.1 Planctomycetota bacterium
CTTTGGATTGCGGATTGCTGCCTCGCATCCGCGGGCCCATGCAATGTAACCTTGTCGATCTCTGCCAGCCCTTCCAGGAGACTCGTCAGCAGCGTCTGGGCGTGTTGTTCGACCACGCCGAGCCCTTTCGCGCGTAGCTGATTGACGGCTGCGCCCAACCCCACAATGGCCGGCACGTTATGATTTCCAGACTCGTATTTGTCCGGCAGTGAATCGGGCTGGAGATCGGTTTCGCTTTGCGTCCCTGTCCCACCCTGGCGTATCGGTGCCAGTTGTTGTTCAACGCCCGGGGCGATGTACAGTAGGCCAACGCCTAAGGGTCCAAGCAGCGCCTTGTGACCTGGCGCCGCAACCAGATGAGCTCCAATCTTCTGAACGTCAACCTCTAGGTGGCCCAACGTCTGGGCAGCATCCAACAGGAATAACAATTCGTGTTCGGCGGCAATCCTGGCAACATCTTCGGCAGGTTGGATTGCGCCCGTCACATTTGACGCATGTGAAAGCGCGATCATGCGTGTATTGCCGCGAACTTCCCGACTAACGTCGTCTGGATCAACCAGACCACGTCCATCACAAGCAACTCGTGAGACCTCAATCACGCCAGCTTGCTCCAAGTACCGCAAGGGTCTCAACACGGAATTGTGCTCGACGACGCTGGTCACGACGTGGTCTCCCGCTCGCAAGACTCCGTGCAAGGCCAGGTTCAACGAGTCCGTTCCATTGAACGTGAAAATCACCCGCTCGGGAGCAACGTTGCCCAACAGAAGTCCAATCTGCCGGCGTGCATCGGTGACAAGCCGTTCGACTTCCGCCGCTTCGCGATACGCACTGCGACCTGCCGGAGCACCCAATTCGCGAAAATAATGGTCCACCGCCTCATAGACGGCTGTTGGCTTGGGCCAACTGGTGGCCGCATTGTCCAGATAGATTCGAGGAGGCGTCGTCATGCTCAATTGATCCGCCGGCCATTCGCGTTGCGTTAAAAACCGACTTAGCGATCTCGTTGGGCTGCGTCATCACGCTGTGGGACCGAGCCCCAAAGTTACCCGCCGATCTGATACATCGCACGTTCGGGCCTGACGAAATCCGGCGTATCGATCCCGTGACCTGGTTTCTTAGCTCGCACGCATTCGACCAACCGCTGCGCGATATGTTCGTCACTAGCGTCAGATCGCAGCAGAGCGCGTGCGTCCCATTCTTTGATGGAGAACAGGCAATTCCGAATCTTCCCTTCCGCCGTTATCCGTAAACGGTTGCAGTCACCGCAAAATGGTTGAGTGACTGGATTAATGAAGCCAATGCGGCCCTGCCCGTCTGCAAATTGGTAGTCCATCGCAGGTTGGCTCGGATCGGGCCGTGCGGCAGGCACCAGTTTGCCAAACGCGGCTTCGAGTTTTTCGCGAATCACGTCTCCCGAGATCACCTGATCGGTTTTCCAGTTGCCTTCCGCGTCGAGCGGCATGAATTCAATGAATCGCAATTCCAGATGTTGCTGACGTGCGAACTCGCCCAGCGGAACAATTTCGTCGTCGGTGACACCACGGATGGCGACGGCATTCAGGCGAATCCCTTCGAATCCAACGCGCTGCGCCGCTGCGATCCCCTCCAGAACGCGGTGCAATCCCTTGCGACGCGCGATCCGTTCAAACGTCTCCTCTTTCAGACCATCGAGGCTGATATTCAGCCGATGCAAGCCGGCTCGCTTCAACGCCTCGGCCTGCTCGGCCAGCAGCAGGCCATTGGTTGTCATAGCGACATCGTTGATTCCAGGCAATGCGACCAGTTTTCCAATCAGCACCTCCAAGCCCGACCGGACCAGAGGTTCGCCGCCGGTCAGTCGCACCTTGTTGACGCCCAGTTGCGCGGCGACGCGGGTGAAGCGTTCGATCTCCTCGAATGTCAGTATCTCGTCTCGCGGCCGAAACTGAATATCCTCGTTCGGCATGCAATAGAAACAGCGAATGTTGCAACGATCCGTCACACTAATCCGCAAACTGGTGTGGACGCGTCCGAGTGAATCGACAAGTTGGTTGGGTAAGCTCATGAGTCGTTCGTGGATGGGGCGGCGTTTTGTGGCGATTCAGTGGGCGATTCGAGCGTGGTTGGTCGGCTGGCCGAGGGCGGTCGACCGGGATGAACCCACTGGCAAGTCCCGTCGGCCCAATTCTCCTGCTTCCAGATTGGCACAACCTCTTTGAGCGTGTCAATGAGCCACTTGCCAGCCTCGAATGCATCTTGACGGTGCGGCGAACTCACTGCAATCGCCACGCTCGCTTCACGCAGTTCGAGTTGGCCCAGTCGGTGAACGATCGCACAGCCGGTCAGCGGCCAGCGACGCCTCGCCTCGTCTGCCAGTTCGCCCATCTTTCGTCGCGCCATGGCTTCATAGGCTTCGTAGACCAGCGAGCGAGTGCGGCGTCCTCCGGTCATTTCACGCGTCGTCCCCAAGAACAGCACGACCGCGCCGGCCAGATTTGACTCGGCCGCGCAAAGCAGCGCGCTGCTATCGATTTTCTCGTGAGTGATTTCGATCATTTGGTTGTGCTGACCTAGGGAGGTTGCAAATAACTGCCCAGTTGTATCCAAGGACATGAAACGTTCTGGCCGGTAACTCATTTTAGCTCAGCAGGCCCTCTAACCGCCACTGACTGGAGGAATGCAGGCAATTTCGTCGGTCGTCGACAAACGTGTCTGATCGGTCGCATATTCCGCATTGACGGCAAAGACAACGCTGGCCAACGTCGACGATAAGGCCGGATAGTCGCGTGCCAAGGCCGTGCGGAGATCGGCCACCGTGGGCTCGGCGGGCAATTCGACCGAGGCAGTTTCACTTCCGACGAGTTGTTT
>CAUYYY010000343.1:0-2831 GCA_963577165.1 Planctomycetota bacterium
TGGATTTGCCATCCGCCGGCGTCGCGAATGTTCGAACTGCCGCCGCCGCTATACGACTTACGAACGGTTGGAAGAGATCAACATGAAGGTCGTCAAGAAGGATGGTGGCCGGGTTCCGTTCGATCGCGAGAAAATCAAGCACGGTTTGGAGCGGGCCTGCTGGAAGCGGCCGGTCACCGACATGCAGATCGAGGATGTTGTCACGGCGATCGAGAACGATATCTATTCGACGTTTGAAGCCGAAGTCGACAGTCGCCAACTGGGCGAGCTGGTGATGCAACACCTGCGGGACTTAGACGAGGTAGCGTTCGTGCGGTTTGCCAGCGTCTATCGCGAGTTCAAGGATGTGACCGACTTCGTCAACGAATTGCAGCCGATGCTGGCCGAAAAGAATCGGCGGCCAAAGTGAAATCCAGGAAGCAGGGGGTGGCGGGGAAGGAGCTTCCGGCGATGGCCCCGAGATTTGAGCCTACGCCATCGGGGCCGTCGCTTAGGCTCCGACCCCGCCGCCCGCCGAAATCCGCATTCGTTTTACTCTCGTCGGGCGACGACGAATTGGCACATCTGTTCGAGCACGCCGCGTGCCCGGCTGGCCGGTAGGACCGTGAGGCACTCGATGGCCTGCTGGACGAATTCATCCGCCTGGCGGCGGGCGTAGTCGATCGATCCGCTTGATTCGAGTCGACGAAGCAGGGCCGTGGAGTGGCCGCCGTTCTCTTGGCCCAAAAGTAGTCCCGGAAGCTCTTCGCGCTCGGCTGGGGTTGCCTGCGAGAGAAGATGAATCAAGGGAAGCGTCATTTTGCGTTTTTCCAGGTCGGTTCCGAGCGACTTGCCGGTGGTCGCCTCGTCGCCGAGCAGGTCGAGCAGATCGTCGGCGATTTGAAAGGCGATGCCCAGGTTGCGGCCGAACTGGCAAAGTGCATCCTCGACCGTGGAATCGGCGCCCGCGAAATGGGCGCCGAGCCGGCAACAGCAAGCACACAGCTCGGCGGTCTTGGCCCGAATGATGTCGAAGTATTCCTCTTCGGTCAGCTCGAGGTTGCCGCTGCTGCCGGTCTGTCGCAGCTCGCCCTCGCAAACGATATTGGTCGAGCGCCCGATGGTGCGGCAGGCATAGGTGCTGCCGGTGGTGCTGGCCAGATAGAAGGCATGGGTAAAAAGAAAATCGCCCAGCAGCACGCTCTTCTCGTTATTCCAGCGGGCGTTTACGGTGTCGACATGACGGCGGATGGTGGCTTCGTCAAGGATGTCATCGTGTACGAGCGTTGCCGTGTGGATCATTTCGACCACGGCCGAGAGGATGATATGCGACGGGGCCAGGTCTCCGCAGGCCCGGCCGGCGAGCAGCACGAGGGCAGGGCGGAGGCGTTTGCCGCCGAGGCGCACTCCGTAGCGGACCAACTCGTCGACCGTCGGGTGCTCGCTGCGGAGTTCACGCTGCAAGAGGTCTTCGACCTGGACGAGTTCGTCCTGGACGGGAGCGTAGATGGCCGACAGGATATCGGCTGCAACGTCGTCTTCGTTCGCGAGGTGGCTCATCGATTCCCTTCTTTGTCCGGCTGCGACGTACGTTGAAAGTGACCGCTACGGCCGCCCGACTTTTCCTCGAGTTGGATGGCCTCGATCACCATTCGACGGTCGATCGATTTGCACATGTCATAGATGGTGAGCGCCGCGACACTGACCGCGGTCAACGCTTCCATTTCGACGCCGGTGCGGGCGGTAACGGCGGTTCGGGCCTCGATGGCGATGACGGTTTCTTCGGGAAACGTAAAGCAGATCTCAACAGAATTGAGCGGCAACGGATGGCAAAGCGGGATCAACTGGGCGGTTTGTTTCGCGGCCATGATGCCGGCCAGGCGGGCGACTTCCAGGACGTCGCCCTTGGGCGCATCGTGATCGCGGATGCGGGTCCGTGTGTCGGCGCTGAGGCGAACACGTCCGCTGGCGATGGCCGTACGTAGGGTGACGCTCTTGTCGCCGACATCGACCATCCGGCTGGCCCCCGACTCGTCAAAGTGGCTTGAATCGCCCATCGCACTGCGTAATTACTTTGGTGCCAAAGAATTAAAGCCCCCATTCTATGCCCGACAGGGCGTCCGTCGAGAGGGCAAATGGGCTCAGACCGGATGGTTTTGTAGTAGGCCCTGTAGGGAACGCCCTCTGTGGCGTTCCGCACCGCGGGTACACGCGTGGAACACCACGGAGGACGTTCCCTACAGTGAAGGAGCGCCGCGCAATAAAAAACCGCCGTGGGGGTCATCCACGACGGTTTTGATATGTATCCGGCGAATTGGGTATCTGGCACGTGTCGTGTGTCAGACAAGTTCTTTTTTAGCGCCAATGAGCGTTCGCAGTCGCTCGGCCAGCAGGGCGGCATCGAACGGTTTTTTGAACGTCTCATTGATGGCAGAGCGATCGAAGCTGGCGTTGCTGCCGTCATCGGGCAACAGGGCGATCAGAATCGTTTCCGAGAAATCAGTGTTTCGTCGGAGATTCTGACAAATTTGCAACGCTTCGATCTGTCCAATCGAGAAGTCGACAATGATGCAGTCCGGATGAAAACTTTCGGACTGAATGCCGGCCTCAAAGCCACTGGCCGCGACGCCCGTCTTAAAGGACCTTTCCGCAGGCAGCTCTCGTCTGAGGTTCTCGATGAGAACCTGGTCTTGGGCGACGATGAGCACTTTGGCCATCGCCTCGTCTTCCAGGTCTCCCAAGGGCATTCCATGCTCCTTAAGAAACTTAATCAAGTATTCCCGCGGAATGCGACGGTCCTGGGAGCCAGGGATGCGGTATCCCTTGAGACGTCCCGAGTCGAACCATTTGCT
>CAUYYY010000344.1:0-2830 GCA_963577165.1 Planctomycetota bacterium
GTTGCAGAGCGCCCATTAACCGCTTCGCCGTGTAGTAGTTGATGACGAGTCGCTGACTGACGGCCAGCGGTTTCTCAGGAACGCCGAACGGTTGTGAGTTGAGACCAAAATCAATGATCAACTCCTCGGGTGTACCGTTCACGCGGCAGAAGTTTGCGTAGCAAACTTGGGCGTTCGAGTCGTCCACTTCAATACGCTGCGGCTGAGCTTGTGGCGTGCCCGCTTGCTCGGCGGGCTTGTCGCTCGCGGTGGGCTGCTGGACTTCTTCTTTCTCGGTCTCTTTTTCAGTCGACTTCGTCATTTTAGCTTCTCCTAAGTCCCGTGGTGAAAACGTGAGTGCGGCTCGCACTCGAGCGCCATGTTGCCTAATACTCCATCTTGTTTGACGTCAGCCAGTCGTCAATACGCGCTACGATCAAGAGGTACACATCCGCTTGATGGCTGTACCGATTGTTCAGAATCTAACGACTGTCCGGCCCTGTGATAACCTTTTCGTCGATGGCTCAGGGGATTATTGCCAGTCATCAAGCGACCGTTTTGTAGATAGATGTAGATAGCCGGCGATGGGTGGCGGGGAAGGAGCCTAGGCGACGGCCCCGATGGGTATCTCGGGGCCGTCGCCTAGGCTCCGACCCCGCCACCCTGCCTAAACCCCCTGGGATTACATTGCCCGCATGAAAATGTGGTGTTTGGATGATTAAGGAAATATGCAGCAATTTATCGGGATGAGGCAACTGTTCCGGTTGCTGTGGAACTGCTGGTTCTTCGCGTTATGTCAAACCGATAGTTTCAATCGAGACTGACGATGGTGCTGATTGTCCGCATCGTGCCAATTTTGATGGGTGGCACTGCTGGTCCGTCGCAGGCCGATTCGCCGTGGCGAACCCGTCACGGCGGATCTAGCGACTTGCCCAGCAGTGGATAGCGGGTACATGACTCGCACTAGCCTTGCAACGACACACGGTTAACCGTGTTTGGAGGAAGAATCGATGGGCGTACCTCGGACAGCGGTTCTGGCTGTTCTTGCTTTGATTGGAATCTTGATCGTGGCGCCGGTTTCCTCGGCACAGTACGTATCGTATTTCGCCCACGGCGACCAGCCGACCAGCGGGTATCCGCAAACCGGTGGCGTTGCCGCCGGGTCGTCGTACTCGGTGCCGGCCGCCTACTCGCAAGTGGCAATAACTGCATACAACGACTCCCCGCAAGCCGCACCGATGCCGGTGGTACCGGCCGGATTTAATGAGAACATGGCCGGAGCCTACGGCTTCGAGGAAGAGTCAGGCTATTGCGACGAGTGTCTGGCTGGCGGAGGCGGCTGTGGGTCGTATTGCGGCGGAGGCGCTTATGGACCGTACGAGGACAACACGTGCGGTCCGCGATGGTTCGACGTGAGTGCCGAGTTTGTATTCCTCCAGCGAGAGGGCCTTTCGCGTTTCATCGAGTATAGCCGTGACGGCTTGCTCGGATCGCCTGTGCTCAGCACGAATGACTTGGGATTTCACGAAGAGCCGGGCCTACGAGTAACCGGTCGGGTCGACATCGGCGCGGCGTCGAACATCGAAGTCAGTTATCTTGGTACATTCAACTGGTCAAGCGCCGCACAAGCGACCAGTGGGATTGACGATTTGTACTCGCTTATGAGTGGTTTCGCCACCGTACCGCCTGGCGGATTTGTCGAAACGGACCAGGGGAGTCTTCACTCCATCGAATACAATTCACAACTTGATAGCGGGGAGCTGAGCTTCCGACACCACTGGGTCTCGCCGGGAATGCGATTACAGGGTTCGTGGCTGATGGGCGTGCGGTACACAGTCATCGACGAGCGGTTCACTTATATCACACACGCCGATGCGCACCTCGATCCAGATGATGGCAACGCGGCACGCGGGCCTGGCGATATGAACTATCGTGTTAAGACGAGCAACAACCTGCTCGGCTTCCAATTGGGCGGCGATGCGTACGCCTGTGTCTTGCCTGGGCTGACGGCCGGTGGAGAGATCAAGGCGGGTGTTTACGGGAACCACGCTCGTCAGCGATCAACCATCGTGGCAACCTCTGGCCAGACCGATGAGACCGCCAACAGCAACCATGTCGCGCTGGTTGCCGAGGCCGGTGCGAACTTTGTCTACCAGTTGACCCCAGGCTGGTCGTTTCGCGGGGGATATTCGGTGATGTTCATCGACGGTGTCGCCCTGGCACCAGAAAACCTTAACGGGAGTGGTCTAGCCCTGGACATCGCTGTTATGGGCGGAACGGTTCCCGCCCGCGTCGTCGGCATCAACGACAACGGGAATGTGCTCTACCACGGCCTGACCGCTGGCGTGGAATGGTTGTGGTAGCCGATTTCTTCGCCATCATCTTTGGGGCGCTGTAATAGCCGCCAGGCGGAAGCCGACGGTTCTCTACGGGTTTAGCCGCTCGCCACGTCGAGCGACGTCGCGAAGATTGAGCATCTGTCAACGGCTGACAACGACTCTCAGAAGTGGGCGACGCAGGATTCGAACCAGCGACCTCTGCGGTGTGAACGCACAGGCACCGAATTACAACCGCTAACAGACAAAGACCTTACAACAACGCCATCGTCGGTTTGCACCAGGGTTTGCACCAGCAAGCTGAAAACGGTTCACACCGAGCTGCTCGAATCACTCGCCATCGTAATCCGTGGCTCGCTACCGGCTGGCGTGGACGGAACCGACCCGTTGACCAGCTTGGCGGCTGCGATCGCTGGACTGCCCCCAGCCGACCGGCAGCGGTTGGCAGCGATGTTGATGAGCGACCAGGACGGTGAGAGAGACAACGCGGACAGGGAACCGGGCTGACCATGGGA
>CAUYYY010000345.1:0-2818 GCA_963577165.1 Planctomycetota bacterium
CACGCTTGTTGCCGGCGCCGATGATGAACATCGTCAACGGTGGCCAGCACGCTGACAATTCCGTCGACGTTCAGGAGTTCATGGTAATGCCGCTCGGATTCGAGCGGTTTAGCGACGCGCTTCGCTGCGGTGTGGAAATATTCCATCACCTCAAGAAAGTGTTGCAAAGCAAGGGCCTCAACACGGCCGTTGGTGACGAGGGCGGTTTTGCACCCGACTTGGGCACCAATGCCAAGGCGATCGATCTTATTCTCTCTGCCATAGAAAACGCCGGCTACACACCGGGCGAGCAGGTTTGGATCGCCATGGATGTGGCCGCCACCGAGTTCTACGACCCGGATAAAAAGATCTACACGATCGAAGGCAAGTCGCTCGATTCGGCAGCCATGGTCGATCTGCTAGTCAACTGGGTTGAGAAATACCCGATCTGCTCCGTTGAGGACGGTTGTAGCGAAGACGATTGGGACGGCTGGAAGCTGATGACCGAGCGGCTTGGCGGTCGAGTGCAACTGGTCGGCGATGATCTGTTCGTTACCAACACCACACGACTACAACGCGGCATTGATGAAGGAATTGCCAACAGCATCCTCATCAAAGTGAACCAGATTGGCACGTTGACCGAAACGATCGAAGCGGTGCAACTGGCAACTCGTGCCGGCTACACCAACGTTATTAGCCATCGTAGCGGCGAAACGGAAGACGCCACGATCGCCGATCTTTCGGTGGCACTGGCGACCGGTCAGATTAAAACCGGTTCCGCCTCGCGGAGTGACCGCATGGCCAAATACAATCAATTGCTGCGTATCGAAGAATCGCTCGGTGACGATGCCCAATACGGCGGACCGATTTTTCCGAAGCGATAGGCACTACAGCATGATAGGTCAGGGCAAGCTCTGACCTAGGGTTCGAATCAAACGTGACTGACACGTTGGACGACATCTTGTTACCTCCCAAGCCCAATCCGCTCGCCGATTCGATTTGGTTCTGGATTGTCTGTTTCAGCGCCATGGGTTTGCTTGCGATCACAGTCATCGGCCCGAAATTTGCCCGGCGGCAAGCTCAGATTGAGCGACAATATCAGGCGCGTGGGCAGGTCCATCGTGATGTTGCCGAAGATCGCCCGTTTGGAGAAATGGCCGACCGTGACATCGTGCGGTATTCGACGGCCGGTGACACGGTGATCTCACTCCGTCCGCTGCGAATCGCTTTGGTTATCGTGATCCTCATCGCGACGGTCGCGCTGGTCCGGCAGCGTCTTCGTTTTAGAATCGCCGGCACAGAAGCAGGGCAGGGAGGTGACCGGTGACCTGGCTACTTGAAGAGCGGATGCCGATTCTGCTTCTCGGGGCGTCGGCCACGCTGATGATGGCGCTGGTCTTCTTCCTAACGCGAAAGTTACCCGCACTGCTTGGGCTGATCGGCGTGATCCTGCTGACCGGTTTGCTGTTGGTGATCGAATTGCTGGTTGTTACCGAAGTCGAGACAGTCGAGAACACGCTCTATCAGGGAGCCGAATCACTCGAACAGAACGACATCCCGGCCGCGTTGGACCACATCTCACCAGCAGCAGAGCCGATACTCCAGCGCGCGGAACAGCTTTTCTCAGATGTCACATTTTTTCAGGTGGCAATCGAAAACGATCTGCTTGTGACCATCGACCACGAGGCCCAGCCCGCCACGGCGAATGCGGAATTCACCTGTCACGCGAAACTGCGGCATCGCAGCGAAACTATACCCTATGAGTACGGGCGTCGGAGGATGACGGTGACTTTGGTTCGCGAAGGCGACCGCTGGATGGTCACCGACTACGAGGTGCGTCGCTAGCAGGGCGGCGCCGCGGCGAGTGAATTATCGCACATGCGACCGGCGGCTTCCGCCTGCGGCTATGATTGCTGACAGGAGCACTGCCCGCCAGCGATTACTCGGCAGGTGGCGGAGGGGCGTCCTCGTATCCATGATGCCCTGCCCCATGATGCCCGCCGTAGCCGCCGCCCATCCCACCGTAGCCGTAGGGACTGGCGATGGGTCCGCGATATGAAGGGTAACCATATCCGTAGGAAGCCGGATTCGAGTAGCGATTCCCAACGCTGTAACCGCGGCTATAGCCGCCGGCCAATACGCTCCGCTGCCAAACGTCGTTGTATCGCTCCCATTCGGCGTCGATGCCGCCGCGATTGTTTCCATAATTCTCGACCCGATTGTACGTATCGACCGATCCGTCGGTGCCGCGTATTTGTACCCGTGTGCGGTGATAACCGCTGCTGACCAAGCTCGTATCTGACAACTGACGAACATGTGGCAGGGGCGCGTACTGGGCGACGCGTGCTCCGGTCGCATGGTCATGCGAGTAGCGCCCACGCTGAAAAACCCAAGTCGATTCTTCGGCCGCTGCGTTCTGCACGACAAGCACCAAAAACAGGAATGTCATCAATAAAATACGGTGTGCGGGGAAAATGTGAGACATGGGGAGTCAACCTCGCTGCTAAATCAATGTTGTTAAATCACACGTTGCAAAAATTCAAAAGGGGTCGTTCAAAACAGTTCTGGATTCGTTTTTCGCATCTACTGCGGACGTCTGACCATCAGTTCCTCTTGCTCGGGATCGTAAATGTATTCTTCTCCGTCGGGCAGCTCCGGTAAGCGAATGGCGTTGGCCCGGATGATCTCCTTCATAAACTCGTCGTGCGTTTTCGGCATCCGCCCGTGAAGCGTCTTGTAATCGCGAATCGCCTTCTCCATCAGTAAGAGTTGGATCCGTTGCTGAGCGCGAAAGTATTGTCGAATCGGCTCAGTCACCATACCGCCGCCATACCCACGT
>CAUYYY010000346.1:0-2805 GCA_963577165.1 Planctomycetota bacterium
AACGCGGCGGGGTGGCGGGGCCGTCGCCTAGGCTCCGACCCCACCACCCACTCTCCACTCGCCCATTCTACTCCTGCGTCGTGAACTTCCACAAGATGGTGTCCGCAGGCCGCAGCGGATGCACAGCGCAACTATTCTGGGCCTTGCGGCCATTGACCTCGTAGACCCAGTTCTGGGCCGAGTCACCGCCGCCCTGGTTGGCGAGACTGTCGATCGCCAACACCAGCGTCTGTACTCCTGTTCCTTGGGCTCCTGTCCCCTGGTAATCGAAGGCGATACCGTGCGGATGATGGGCGGCCCAAAGGAGCGCGTCGAAAACGGTCATATCCGCACACCAAGGCACACTGGGAAAGTGCCGCTCGCCGCCATCGCCATAATCAATGGTGAGCCGGACGTGTTGGCCCGTCTCGGACCCGACAGGGAGCGACGTGTCACGGCCCTGTCGAACGTCGCTCTGGCGAAGCATGTTGTAGGCCAGAATCCCCAGCAGCAAAGTCAGCAGCATCCACACAAACAATCGAGACGCCCCGGCAGTCTGTTGAAAAAGGGGGCCCGGTGCGGACCCGGGTCGTTCGTCCGGCGAGGTGGCCGCATTATTTGCCGGAAGTCGGTCGGAGTTCGCATCATTATCCACGGTCCTACTAACATAGGGCCCCACTCCGGCCTGTCAACTGATTTGAGGGTGGCGACGGGTGGCAGGGAAGGAGGCCCCGATCGCTGATCTCGGGGCCGTCGCTTAGGCTCCGACCCCGGCACCCGGCGAAAGTCGGGTTTGTACATGTCGGTTTGCGCGTTATGTTTTCAATGGTTAAGAAGCTCACTCCAGTGTGGGCTCACTCCAGTGTGGTTTGATGAGTTGGGACTGGGATGGGGCGGCGCTTAGGCTCTGCCCGAGCCACTCGGCCGAGCCTCTTGCACGTGCGTGGGGACAAGCCCCACGGCTCGCTTTCTGTTTTCTTCGTTAAAGGTTGCCTGCTATGGCTAGTAAGTCTGTCGTCCGGCTGTCGATGCGAGAGCCGGATATCGCGGTGTTCACGTTGGACGATCCGGATAAAGGGGCCAACATTCTCTCGCGCCGCGTGTTGGAAGAATTCAACGCGCACTTGGACGAACTCGACAAGCGCGATGATTTGGCCGGGCTGGTGATTCGCAGCGGCAAGCCGGGCACGTTCATCGCGGGTGCCGATCTGCGAGAATTTACCGCCAGGATGGAAGCATCGAAAGAAGAAATCATCTCGGCCTGCCACCAGGGTCAGCAATTGTTCGAACGACTGGCCAACTGTTCGTACGTGACTGTGGCGGCCATTGACGGGTTCTGTCTGGGCGGCGGTGCGGAGATGGCGATGTGGTGCGATCGACGGCTGTTTTCGTCGAACAAAAAAACGAGATACGGGTTTCCTGAAGTGAAGCTCGGATTGTTTCCCGGCTGGGGTGGGACGGCCCGCACACCGCGTATCGTCGGTTTGTCGAATGCCGTGGAACTTGTCACCAGCGGCCAAGAAATCGACGGCCATGCGGCGCGCGAGATGGGTCTGGCCACTGACGTGGTCGAAGCGGAGCAGCTCGAAGATGCCGCTGTCGCCTTGATTCGCGCTGAACAAGCCTCGGGCCAGTATCTCAAGGACCGGCAGGCGTGGTCCGAGCCGATCGACATCGGTGAGACCGAACTTGGTTTTCTCGGCGCGACGGCTTCCGGATACATCCAACAACAGACCAAAGGCCACTACCCGGCGCCGCTGGCGGCGTTGGAAGTCATGCTCGGCGCCGCGGGCGTCGATCTGAGAGCGGCATGTGAAATGGAAGCCGAGGCTTTCACCGAACTGTTTGGCTCGCCGATTAACCGGTCACTGCTGAATATTTTCTTCTTGCACGATCGGAACAAAAAAGACCGGGGCGTCTCGCGTGGCGATATCAAGCCGCGCAAGGTGAAGTCGGTCGCCGTGATTGGCGCCGGTATTATGGGACAAGGAATCGCGTCGGCGAACGTGCGTCGTGATGTTCCGGTAACCATTAGCGACGCCTCGACCGAAGCGCTGGCCCGCGGCGTACAGGGAATCTTAAACGAGGTTTCTTTCAACAAGGTCACCAAGGGACCCGATGTGGAGAAGGCGATCCGCCTGGCCCCGCTGGTGAACGGCACGACGTCACAGACGGAAGTTGCCCGCTGCGATGTGGTGATCGAGGCCATCATTGAAAACGTGGAAATCAAAAAACAACTTTATGCCGAACTGGAACCACAGCTTGGCAACGGGGCCATTCTAGCGTCGAATACGTCGACGATTCCGATCACGACGCTCGCTTCCGATCTGGCCCACCCAGAGCGGTTCTGTGGCATTCATTTCTTTAATCCCGTGCGAAAGATGCCGCTGGTCGAGGTGATTCGAGGTGAGCAGACCAGCGATGAAACGGTCGCCACGGCGGTGGCCTACGCCAAAGGATTGGGCAAATCACCGATCGTAGTGAACGACGGCCCCGGCTTTTTGGTGAACCGGCTGCTGCTGCCCTACATGAACGAAGCACTCGAACTAATACTCGAAGGTTCCGACATCAAATCGGTGGAGAAGGCCGCCAAAGCGTTCGGCATGCCGATGGGTCCGATCACGCTGTTCGATGTCGTGGGACTCGACACGGCCCTGCACGCCGGCATGGTGATGTACGAGGCGTTTCCCGATCGGGTCGTGCCCTCTAAACTGTTGACAGCGGTGTTCAAAGCCGACCGCCTGGGCCAGAAATCGGGCGGGGGATTCTTCAATTACGGCGGTAAGAAAAACAGGCCACAGCCGAGCCCCGAAGCGGACGCCATCA
>CAUYYY010000347.1:0-2804 GCA_963577165.1 Planctomycetota bacterium
TAACGTTCAGGCCCACCGTGCCTTCGTGGGACGGTGACGCTTCTAGTTCGCACTTTTTGAAGAGCCCGGGGCAGGCGCCTGCCCCGGACTTTTTTTATGCGTAAGCCCAGGGATAGCCATCCCTGGGCTTCTAAACCACGTGTGCAAGTGTCCCAATCTACTGTCCGGCGAGCCTGCGGCGTTGCTCCCGCAAGCACCCCTCGCGGCTGTTGCGGGGGATCAGCTGCTGAGCATCGGCCCAGGCGATCATTTCCTGAATGACCCGCCAGCGCACGGCGGGGTCCCAGTTTCGTTCTCGCTTTGCCTCTTCTTCAGCTTTTTCAATGCTATCCACCAGAAACATCCTCCAGGCCGAGCGCGCGTCGTAGTGCTTCGATTCTCGCTCGCTTTTGGTCCGGCGCGCCCAGCGCCAACTGGCATTCTAACATATCGCGGTCGGAAAGTCCTCGATAAGGAACGCCTTCCCGAGTTTGTTCTTTTACCGACCGGTTGTTCGCCTCGTTCCAGTCATCGATTCCTTCAACCGAGCGGAAAATATCGAGGGCGCCGTAGGGACTATTCATGCAAAAGATGCCTCGTCGATCAAGCCAACCGGCTGGCTTATTAGCGACTCTCTCCCACTGATCATCACTGGCACCCCATTCGGCATCGAGCTCAATGAGCGCTCCTTCGCACCGCCGACGGTTTTCTTTACTGTCTTCGATCCAGACATCCACATCGTACGTAAGCACGGGACTGTGCCGGAGCAAGAAGTTGACGCCGCCGATCAATAGATAGTCGACGCCGTGGTCGTTCAATGTTTTGAGGATGTGGTCAACGTTCATGGCTACAATTGTACGCAGATGTTCGGTGAAAGCCCAGTGGAAGCAGGGTGGCGGGGAAGGAGCTTTCGGCGATGGCCTCGACGTCTGATGCATAACGGGGATGCATAACGGGGATGCATAACGGGGATGCATAACGGGGATGCATAACGGGGATGCATAACGGGGATGCATAACGGGGCCGTCGCTTAGGCTCCGCCCCCGCCACCCACCAGCATCAACCCAGTCCTTTGGCCAAGCGCCGCAGCACCTCAATGCCGCGCTCGATCGTCCGCTCGTCGGCGGCATAAGAAATTCGAAAATGCGTGTCGCGCCGGCTGAAGATGTTGCCCGGGATGATCAGCAGATTGTTCTGGATCGCCTCGGTGACAAACTCGGCGCCGGTGCCCCAGGGCGCTTTGGGAAAAACGTAAAACGAGCCGCCCGGATGCACGACCTCAAAGTCGTCGGCCAGGCCCGCGAGCAGCAGGTCGCGCCGCCGCCGATATTCGGCCACGTGGTCACTCATGTCGATATCCAACGCGGCCAGTGCGGCCCACTGAAGCGGATGTGGTGGGCAGACGAACGTGTACTGCTGCAACATGGTCATCCGCTCGATCACTTCGGCCGGTCCGTGGACGAAACCAAGCCGCCAGCCGGTCACTCCATACGTTTTTGAAAAACCGTCGATGACGATCGTCTGGTCGTTGAACTTGGCCGGACTCAGCAGCGGCCGTTCGTAACAAAACGTTCGATAGATTTCGTCGCTCAACAGCGCGATGTTGTGGCGCCCGGCGAGTTCGGCCAATCCGCGTACTTCGTCTTCACTCGCCACGGCGCCGGTCGGATTGGCCGGGCTATTGAGCAGGATCATTTTGGTCCGCGGCGTGACGGCCGCTGCCACGCGATCCGGATCGATACGAAAATCGGGATACGTATCAACCAGGACGCACGTGCCGCCGACCAGACCGACCAGCGCTTCGTACATGACAAAGTACGGATCGAAGACAATCACCTCGTCGCCCGGGTTGACCATCGCCAGCATCGCCAGCAACAGCGCGCCGCTTGTGCCCGAGGTGATCAGAAGTTGTCGGTCATCGTGTCCGTACTGCGTATCAACGCGCGATTGAAGTTCTTCGAGCAGTGCGGGAATTCCCTGCGTAACAGAATACCCATTTTTTCCACTGCGAATGGCGTCGACCGCCGCGTCTTGAATGGTTTCCGGCACATCAAAGTCAGGCTGGCCGATCGACAGATTGATCGGGTCCTCTAGCGTCGCGGCTAGATCGAAAACTTTGCGTATGCCCGAGCTATCGATTAGCTGCGTGCGATCGGCGATCCAAGGATGCATAGCGGGAGCAAGTAATGAGTAATGGCGGCAACCAGCATGGTACGATATCACAAGACGTGGCCCGTGTCACTCATCGTGTATCGTTCATCACTTCCGACATCGGTCGGTCGCTTTGGCTGAGAATACGCAGCAAATGCGTCAACAGCACCAGGGCATCGGCCGTGGGCGTTGGGCCACGGAACCAGAACCGGCCGCTCGGTCCGCCGCCAAGAACGGCGTTGTGCGTCCGCATCGCGGCGTCCATCGCCTGGCGTGACGGCCCGCTTTGCACCACACGGCCGCCCGCGGCTTCGATCGCGGCCTCGATCACATTTTCGGCTCGCGCCGGTGTACCCTCTTCGAGAACAATGGTCGCAGTTGTCTCGGCCGCAAGCAAGCAACGGGCCAAAACCGGCAACAGATCGGCGCTATCGATCACTTGGCCCAGCTCATCCGAGACAGTGCAGATCTCGCCGTCGCCGTCGATCATGATGCCAAAATGTGGTTGCAATTGCTCGGCGTCCGGTTTCCCATTGACTTTTCGCGGTGGAAGAAACAGACAGGCCGCATCGCGTGATAGCTCACGGACATATTGCTCGATCGGTCGACAACTTGTGTCAAACCGAACTCGTAGCGGGCGGTGCCCTTGAAAATATTCTCTCAAACTTGTCAGA
>CAUYYY010000348.1:0-2796 GCA_963577165.1 Planctomycetota bacterium
GGTCGAGATCAAGCTGGACGCCTACCCCCATCGGATTTTCACGGGCCACATCAGCAGCATCTCACGCAACCCGGTCCAGGCAGCGCCCCGCAGTCTGTCGAATCAGGCGGGAGGAGAGCTAGCCACGCAAACCGATGCCTCGGGCGTCACCCGACCGATGAATACCTCGTACACGGCCCGAGTTCTGATCGATGGAGAAATTAAGCTGCGTGTCGGTCTTCGCGGCCGGGCTAAGATCGACACCGGCCGTGTCCCACTCGGAAGCCGCATCTGGCGCTATCTGTCGCACACATTCCACTTCTGGCTATAGAAGTTCTTTGCCTGCGGTCACTCCAACACCCGCCGAATCCACTCGACTTTTGGCTTGCCACCGCCGCCGACCGGGCTGCCCGTGAGGAACTCGGCCAGGTACCGCAGGTTCTGCCGTGGTTTCTCTGGCACACGAAAGTTGTCGCCCTTTTGTAGAATGGGCCGCGGCTCGAGCATCTCGCCAAACGCCCGGCTGCCGGCCGGCTGACACGGAAACCAGTGTCCGTTGCCCTGGCCATCTTCCAGATAGAACTCCGCATAGCAATGGTCGGGCACCCAGACCGTTCGGGCCGGTATCTTGCCCGCTCGACAGAGCGCAATGAACAGTGAACTGAGCTCTTCACAATCTCCGTGTCCATCACGAAGCGCCTGCAGTGCCCCTTTGAGCGATCCGTTTTCGTAGGCTACACGCTCGCGCACTTGGTCGTAGATGGCCTCCACTTTTTCCCAGTCGGTCGCCTCAGCCGTTTCTGTTAAAATCTGCTTGGATAACAAGCGGATCTTGCTGTTCCGACTTTCGATATACGGACTGGTTCCCAAGTAGCGCTTCAACGGGCGATCGACCTTTGCCGGAATCCGCAGTGTCGCCGTCTCTTTCGGCATTAAGATCGCCCGCCGGCGGATCTCATACACTCGCAGGGCATGCGCCTCCCGCCCTTTGCCGAGCAGCGGAATCTCGACGATCATCTGAGTGACCGATCCGCTCAGCGTCCGATCGCGCACCTTTTTCACCTGCGGCGAGGTGTCTTCGCTCAGGATGCGAACTGATTGCTCGGGCCAATCTTGCGGAACGGGTATCGTGGCCAGAATATTTCGGCAAGCGCCGCCAGCCGCCGTCACTCGCACGCCGAGCTGATAGCGGTGCGTCTGCTCCTCACCAAGGAGCGCCCCGCCCGTACTCTCCTCTTCGATAAACTGCCCGGTGCCGACGGCTGGCCACAGCGCGACCCAGCTTAGCACCAAGATCGATCGTAAGTTCCGCATGCCGTTATTATACCTCAGAGGTCTGAGCTTAGTTACAACGCGCTACAGCTCCACGCGAAAGGTGCGAGCCAGATAGCGGGCCAGTTGTCGGCCGAGCGACTCACGTGCGGTGACGATTTTGGCCGCTCCCGCAGCCCCGCCCTTCAGGAAGGTCGGGGGATTCTCGAGCCGAAGGCGGGCCTCGTAGGAAGTTCTTTGACGACTATTACGGGGCCAACGATTACGAGTTAGAAGTTGGTCGGTCGCGGTCCGTTCGCGCGGCGCGACTTGCAGATCGATCTTGGCGATTTCGTCGATTGTTCCGCACAAAACTTGACCGGGCAACTGGTCAAGCCGGACACGAACCGATTGCCCGACCTGCACACGCTCAATATCCGACTGGTCGATCACGACGGTCGCATGAAACTGCTGCCGGTCCCCGATGAGGCAGAGCAAGGTGCCGGTCTCCAGGTAGCTACCGCGGTTGGTGCGGCTGAGTGGCTGGCCGTACCAGCCGGCGAGTTGTCCTTCGCCAAGGGGCTCTTTGCTGCGATGGGGTGGCGGAAGGACGGTGCCGCTGACCGGGGCGGTCAACGCGAGCCGACTCTGATCACGTAGCAGTTGTCGCAGGCGTCGCTCCAGCCCGGCGAGCGCTTGGCGAGCCGATGGGATCTGTTGCGCTGCGGCGGGATCGTCGCCTCGGCGGGCTTCGAGATTTTGCAGCCGCAGACTCTGGGCATCGCGATCGGCCCTCAGGCGTGCTACCTGTAGTGCAACGTCGAGATTCTCGATTCGTGCGAGCCGCTCGCCGGCCCGAACGACCGTGCCCGGCGCCACGGCGTCGCACAGTGTGCCCGCGACCGGAATGTACACTCGCTGCGCGTTGTGGTATTCGAGCAAGGCCGGTGCCGCGACATGGGTCGGCACGGGAATGGTAAGAATGGCTGTAACCAGGGCGGCCAGTACCAGCGCCGACATGACGACCCGAGCGCGATTCAAAGGCGGCCGGCTCAGCGGCTGACGGAGGTAAAGAGCTGCGCGGTGTAGCGCCGGCGCGGCCATGCCAAGGAGGATCATGGCGGCGAGCGCCGGGACGATCGCTTCGAGATGGGCAGCGGTGAGCGCCCTGTGCAGCATCCACAAAATGGCCACGACCAGAACGAGACGATACGCGATCGAAGCCGCGGCGTAGAGCGCCAGCAGACCGCGCCGCCGCTGGGGAAGGTCGGGGCTCTCGCTCGCGCCGGCGCCCGTGCCCAGGCAGAGCCGGGCCAGCAGATGCCGAAGGGCCGCTCGCGATTGCTGGGCCAGGTTGGGTATTTCGACCACGTCGGACAGGATGTAATAGCCATCGTACCGGAGCAACGGGTTGCCATTCAGTAGCAGGGTGCCGACGGAACTGATCAGCATCACATTGAAACAAAGCGTGTTGAGCAATCCCGGCTCGCTCAGCCACCACAGAAATGTACAGACCGAAGCGAGTGCGATTTCGACAATCATACCAGCTGCCGAGACGGCGATTCG
>CAUYYY010000349.1:0-2793 GCA_963577165.1 Planctomycetota bacterium
GCTCGACCTCTTGCGAGCCAGCTTCCCGGGCGGATCGATCACCGGCGCTCCAAAAGTCCGTGCGATGGAGATCATCGCCCAACTCGAACCGACGGCACGAGGGCCCTATTGCGGCTCGCTCGGATATCTCGGCTTCGACGGCACCATGGACACCAGTATTTTAATCCGCACAATAACGGCCGGACGTGGGTGGTGGCAACTGCCGGTTGGCGGTGGCATCGTCGCCCAGTCTTCTCCCGCGGAAGAATACGAAGAAACCTGGCAGAAGGCCGCCGGGCTCATTCACGCGCTAAAGCCATGATCCTACTGATCGACAACTACGACAGTTTTGTGTTCAACCTGGCTCGCTATTTCGAGCGGCTAGGGCACGCAACCCAGGTCATTCGAAACGACCAGATAGGCGTCGCCCAGGTACGCGAACTGAAACCCGCGGCGATCGTCATCTCGCCGGGTCCCTGTACGCCCAATGAGGCGGGCTGCTCGGTCGACATCGTACGCGAGCTTCATGCCGAGTTTCCCATTCTTGGCATCTGTCTGGGACATCAGGCAATCGCGGCCGCTTTCCGCGCCCAAATTGTTCGCGCCGACCAGCCAATGCACTCTCGGGTCTCGGACATCCATCATGAGCAGACCGGCGTGTTCGCGGGTCTGGCCAACCCGCTGAGAGCCTGTCGTTATCACTCGCTGGTGGTGGACCAGCGGACTCTACCGTCCTGTCTCCATCTGTCCGCGCGAACCAACGACGGCACTGTCATGGCGATTACGCATCGCGAGCTGCCCGTCGTCGGACTCCAGTTCCATCCCGAATCGATCCTGACCGAATGTGGTTATTCGCTGCTCGCAAACTTTCTCCGCATCGCCGGCTTGCCCGCGTCTGCCCACACACCGAATTGGGCTTCGGAGCTAAGAGAAACGGCCGAGCCAGAAAAACCGCTGCCCAAGACACCCGTAACATTTTAAGGATCAGCCAAATATTTTTTGAATCTGCAAGCACCCCGGCTGCTGTGTCACGATAAATTCTTGTGGTTGTTTTGTTAGCAGCCGGGGTGCTAAAATCGTGCCTAGCCCAACAATGGACCTTGGATAACCAAGCGTGAAACCCGATGAAAGCGTTCTCGAAGGCATTGTCACGACCATCAACGAAGATGGGTCGACGAACATCGCGCCGATGGGTCCGATCGTCGACGTCGACATGTCGACCCTGCGACTACGCCCCTATCAAACGTCGACAACTTACGCAAATCTGAAACGGACCGAGCAAGGAATATTTCACGTAACCGACGACGTATTTTTGATCGCCCGAGCGGCGGTTAACTGTCTGGATCCGTTGCCACCGCTCGTTGATTGCCGGGCGGTCGAAGGTCGTATTCTTTCAGACGCCTGCCGCTGGTACGCCTTCCGCGTCGAGGTAATCGACGATCGACAGGAGCGAACGGACATCACAGCGAGGGTTGTCGACCGAGGACGCCTGCGAGATTTCTTCGGTTTCAATCGTGCCAAACATGCGGTGCTCGAAGCCGCTATCTTGGCCACCCGCATTGGTTTTGTGCCGCCTGATACCATTTCCAGCCAGCTAGATCAACTTGCGATCACGGTTGAGAAAACCGCCGGCGAGCGGGAGCGCCAGGCGTTTCAATTCCTGGAAGATTACGTCCACCGACAAGAAACAGTTGCCTCTGGAAGCACCCCGGCTGCTGTGTCACGAAGAACTCCAAAGCCTGTTCGTCAGCAGCCGGGGTGCTGAAATCGAAGATTACGTCCACCGCGCTCTATCTACCTCAGCCAGATAAAACCGATCTCACGATGCCACGCACCGTCAAGGTCACTGCCGCCAGCCGACTCCATTTCGGCATGTTCTCATTCTCACAGCCTGACGTGCGGGCCTTCGGCGGCGTCGGCGTGATGATCGATCGGCCAGGTGTCTGCCTGACCGTGCAAAGTGCGGACAAGCTCACCGCAACCGGACCGCTGGCGGATCGGGCTTTGCAGTTTGCCCAACGATTGACACAAGCATGGTCACTTCCAAGTGAACCGGCTTGCGAAATACGAATCGAAACTTGCTGCCGTGACCATACGGGCCTGGGCGTCGGCACCCAACTCGCCCTGGCCGTGGCCTCCGGCATGTCTCGATTTCTCGACCGCCCAGAAGTGGACGCCGTCGAGTTGGCCCGGCTGGTCGGCCGTGGTCGACGATCGGCAGTCGGCACCTATGGGTTTATGCACGGCGGTCTGATTGTTGAGGCAGGCAAGCCGTCGGCCGAATCCGCCGAGTTCTCAACACTCGTCAGCGCGATGGCCCTGCCTGAATCGTGGCGATTCGTTCTGGCTTGTCCCACAACGGATGAAGGTCTGCACGGAAACGAAGAAACAGTTGCATTCGAAAAGTTGCCCCCGGTGCCCCGACAAACCACCGACGAACTCTGTCGTCTGGCACTTCTCGTTATGATCCCGGCAGCCAGTGACGCCAGTTTCGAGATTTTTCGCGAAGCGCTCTACCGATATGGGGTGCTGGCCGGCTCCTGTTTTTCTTCGCAACAAGGTGGACCGTTTGCCAGCAAGAGAACGTCGCAGTTGGTGGAGACGATCCGCGGTCTTGGCATAGCGGGCGTCGGTCAGTCGTCCTGGGGACCGACTGTCTTTGCGCTGGTCCGCGACCCGTCCCAGGCAAATCGTCTGGTCGAGCAACTCCGTGGCTTGTCCGGCGGCGCCGATTTGGAACTAACCGTCGCGGCGCCGTCGAACCACGCCGCACGGATCGAGACTATTTGAGTACCGCGTTGTAGACGTTCACCA
>CAUYYY010000350.1:0-2782 GCA_963577165.1 Planctomycetota bacterium
TCCGGATTCGCCAATTTGATGCCCAGCAAGGTGTCCATCATCTTGGCTGAAGCGAACAACATGATCCCCAAATTACAGGCCATGAACCCTAGCCAGCAAATCGCCAGCGCAGTTCTCACAGCGACGTTATAGCGTCGCTCCATAAACTCGGGAATCGTGTAAACACCTGTCCGCCAAAAGAACGGGATAAACACAAACGCGCCGATGAGCATGGCCGGGACGCATCCGATCCACTCGAAATTCCCCACGGCCAACCCATAGGAATAAGCGGCGCCGCCGACACCAATAATGTCGGTTCCGCCAATATCGGAGGCGACCAACGACATGCCGATTACCCACCACGGCAAGCTTCGTCCAGCAAGAAAATAATCCTTGCCCGTAGTAATTCGCCGTCCAAAGTACAGACCAAGCGCAAGCGTTCCGCCCAAATAGGCGACGAGAACGGCAAAATCGATTCCTTCAAGTTTTCCCGGCATGTGGGGTGCTTTTGTTGATGAATTGGGACGAATTGCCGGCCATTCTCTCGAAACCACGCCGAAAACACAAGATTGCCCCGACGATCGCAGTCGCCGTTGGGGTGGCCGACCGATCGATCTCAACACGAGGCAGTCGATCTGCTACTATTCGTGCCGGCAGGGTGGCGGGATCGGAGCCTAAGCGACGGCCCCGGAATTGGAGCCACCACCTCGGGGCCGTCGTTGTGACTCCTTCCCCGCCACCCATCGCAACTACCTACACCCGTCCCGCTGTATCAGAGAAGTGACGATGTCTACCAAGGACAGGATGTCCAAAACGTCGATTCTCCTCCTCACCGGTCCCATTCTCGCGGTCGCATTTTTTGCCGCCGGTTACGAGTCTCCCGAGCTTGATGCAGAACACGTTCGCCAGCAGTACGTCCGCTTCGTCGATCTGCCCAAAGCCCGCCGCTCAGCCGACTTGCTTCTGCGAGCTGAGATCGATCGCATCTTCGAGGAAGGTGCAACGCCCGCGCAGCTCCAACAGATCTCGCCACCGGATGCACAGAACGTCGCGTCTGCACTCCGGGCACTTTTCGATGAAGACAGCCTGACGGCCACGCGCGGTCGGACAGACAAGTTAATCCCCGACGGCCGGTTTACGTTCAATCGATTGAGACTCGAATCGGTCCTCCAGTTTACGCAAGAACATCGCGAATTGCTCGAGGCGATTGACGCCGCGCTCAAACGGCCCGCTTGCGATTTCGGTGTCGATTTTCGGCATGGATACTCGGCAAAAACCGAATTTATCGACGTCGTCGAAGTCTGCGTTTATGCCAAGGCTCTCGAGGCGGCCGGCCCGCTTGGCGAAGGCGATCCGATCGATGCTTTTCCGACACTCCGTTCGATGTTTCGTTTAGTGGAATTACTTTCCGAGGTTCCCCACGTCAGTTCACGCCTGGCGGCTGTGCCGCTGTGTGCGGTGACGTTTCGCGTTGTCGAGGCAACCGCCCATCACCCTTAACTTCAGCATTCCGATCTCGTCGCGCTTTACGACATGGTACGACGACATCTGGAGAATTGGCCTAGTGACGCGGCCGCCTGGGTTGGTGATCGTGCCATGGTTTTGCACAGTTACGAAATGATTCGTGCCGGACTGCTTGCCCATCTGCTAACCAAAGAGGAGTTGATATCGTTTGCCCGTAACGACTCGCTAAACGATTTAGGGCCCGCAATTAGAAATTCGGTCGACAACGACCAACGATATTACCTCGCGGCAATGCGAAATATTATTGACGCATGTCGTCAACCCTATCATCATCGCAAAGCAGTTCTCTCTGCGCTGCAGCAGGATCTGGACGCAAAGCGCGACTCGATAGGTTTTCCCTTGGCTGCCGCTCACCTATTTCTCGTGGATGTTCAGCAGGGACAGGAACTTCAGGCTCAAGATCGGGCCTTGGCAGAAAGTTGGGCCCTGGCAGAAAGTTGGGCCCTGGCTTTGGCCGCCAACCTCGATCCGCCTGAGACGCAGCTTAATCCGGTCTCGGGCCGGCCGTATCTTGTCACCCGTGAGCCGACCCGGGTAACGGTCTGGACCGGCCAGCCAAACGATGCACAGATCGTCGTTCCCCGACCCAGCCCGGCTGTAATTTAGGCGCGGCCGCTCACCGACCGATAACAGAACAGCGGCGTGACGACGCTGGCTCGGCTAAGGGACCGCGTAGAAATAAGTTGTTCAATCTCGCGGATTTCATGCTTCTGGCCTCGCAAAAATGGTCAATTTATTTCTGCGCGGATCCTAACGGCTTCACTTCTCGTATCGGTGAACTTCACAAGCACCATCGTCACACGCATCGGTCGTGCCAAAGCGGTAACGACGTCGAGCAATTTGGTTGTAGAGAAACTGCCAGAGAGCGAGGCTGCCCGGCACGTGCAAAAAGGGAGCCGCCCACCATAGACGCCGCAAGCGCCGCGTGAGATAGCGGATCGCAACCGCACCGCCTTGACGCCGCCCTTTCTGGTCCACAATGAACATCCGATCCATCAGCATTTCATACGTCAGATCGGGATACCGCTCCGCGACCAACGGCGAGTGTAGCGAGAGATAGGCCAGTCGGCCCTGACAGTCCCACCAGGTCAGTTTCTGCAGCTGGGTGGTACACATTCGGCAGCGACCGTCAAAAATTACCACGTCCGCCCCCGGCCGGTCCTCCGGAGTCGGCAAAGTGCAGGTGGTTTCCGCAATGGCTTGACGCATAGAATTGAATGTCTTCGATCGTTTCGCAGGCAGGGTCACTATGAGATTATAGGTTTTCAAATCGCCGCTG
>CAUYYY010000351.1:0-2780 GCA_963577165.1 Planctomycetota bacterium
TTCAATTACATTAGGAAGCACCCCGGCTGCTGTTTCACTTAGAATTCCGTGGCTGATTCGTTAGCAGCCGGGGTGCTGAAATCTTGCAACTATTCCTTGGCCGCTCCTTACCGCGAGTTATCGGGCGGAGTGACTTTGTACTCCATCGTGTCGAACAATTCCAACGCCCGCCGGACGAAGGGCCGCTGTCCAATTTCCTTGTGGACCTCCTTCCGCGACAGAGCCTTTGATGGCCCGTCTGGCTTCTCTTCGGCCGGGTCGACCCGCAGCGACTCAAACTCAAGTCGGACCGACACGCCCGTCACTTCAGCCAAGGCACGCTCCAATTCGGCTTTCTGATCGGGCCGTTCGCAGAGCGACTTATGAAAATTATACGTCGATTTAAAGCTGGCTACCAGACGATTTGTCGCAGAAATTGCCACACGGTCGACATAGGCTGCGTGCTCGGCCACCAGTCCCTCGATTCGCTCGATCACCTGCTGCCAGATTGCCTCGGCATTGTCCGCTGTGAGTGGCACCGTTTCACGGGCCGGCGGGGCGATCGTAGCCGTTTCGGTCACGGCGTTTTCGGTCAGGGCGGCCCGACTGTCCGATGGCGACTGTGCCGAGCTGGCCATCGACTGTGTTGACGTGGACGTAGTCGGGAGTTCGCCCGAATTTGCGCGAGCATGTGGCGGCAATATCTTGCGCGAACTATCTACGCTCGCCGCCGGAGCGTTTTTTTTTGGCGCTGGCTTTGTAATGGACCGAGGTCCGGTCGATCCGCCCTTTGAGCCATCGCCCGCCGAGCCGTCGCGCAGATTGGCAATCAACTGCGAAAACTCCGCCAGGTCTTCCAGTTGGCTGATCCGCACCATCGCGACCTCAAGGAGCGTACGACCGTGGAGGCTCAACCGCATCTGGCTCGCAGTCTGCTCTAAGATTTGCACCATGGCCAAAATGGTCTCGACGCCAAGCTGCTCGGCAGCCTGGCTGATCTCGCCGGCTTGGCCGGGCGTGCTGTAGAGAAACTGGTCGGCAGTGCAGCCGACCGCCGCAGCCATCGTGTCGCGAAAATAGCCCAACAATTGGTCGACGAGTTGCCCTATCTCCGTGCCCTCGATCAGCGCAAGATCCAGCTCGCCGAGCGCGGACGCCGCGTCGCGAGCCACCAGATGACCGACCAAGGCACCTAGGCGGTCCGCAGCGGCTGTTCCCAGCAGCGTGTTGACTTCCGCGACCGTGATCGTACCGCTGCTGACCGAGAGTAATTGTTCGAGCAGCGACTGGCCGTCGCGCATCGAACCGGCCGCACGCCGAGCCAACAGAGCCAGCGCCTCGGATTCGGCCGCGACGCCTTCGGCCTGGGCGATCTGAGCCAAACGCTGCTCGATCGCGCCGGCATCAATGCCGGCAAAGTCGAATCGCTGGCAACGCGACAGGACGGTGATCGGAATCTTGTTAGGATTGGTCGTGGCGAAAATGAACTTCACATGCTTGGGCGGCTCTTCGAGCGTCTTGAGCAGCGCGTTGAAGGCCTCGCGCGTGAGCATGTGGACTTCGTCGATGATGTATATCTTGAACCGGGCGCGGCTTGGCCGTACGCCGACGCTCTGCCGCAACTGCCGAATTTCGTCGATGCCACGGTTGCTAGCGCCGTCGATTTCCAGCACATCGACATCGTCGCCGCTGCTGATGCTCTGGCAAATATCGCACTTTTGGCAGGGATTCTCCGTGGGTCCCGTTTCGCAATTCAGTGCCTTGGCCAAAATGCGGGCTGCCGACGTCTTGCCAACTCCGCGGACACCGGTAAACAGATAAGCGTGACCGACACGCCCACTCGTGATAGCGCTGGTGAGTGCCTGAGCAACGTGGCGCTGGCCGATCAACTCATCAAACGTCTGAGGCCGGTAGCGTCGAGCGACGACGACGTACTGGCCCGTTTGATCGGACGACGACGGATTGGTGGGCGTTTTGTCAGACATGCGCAAAGCCGGGAGAACATACGCAGAATCTGGACTGACGCCCGACGAGAGACCCGCTGCACAAAGAAACGCAAGCTTATGGCTGCAGTGTTTCCACCCTGACCAGGTTCGCAAGGCTCCCATTGCAGGGGCCTCTCGTCGGAAGCCAGCCCTCAACTAAGTTTTAGGGTAAGTTTTAAGGTGTCCGCCGTCGAGCGTCAAACGGGGTCCCAGGTTCCGCGAGTCGGTCAGTCGCGTCTCAGTCATATTGGCACAAAGGGCTTTGCACGGGAGGCTTTTAGGATCAGCCGAGAATGGCATTAACATTTCCGTAAACCGCTACTATCAAACGGAAAAGCGTAGCTGTCATAGCACTGCATCCATAGCCATTGAAATTGGAGCCAAATCAAAGACCGGAACAATCCTCGTGCCTGACCGTGCTAGCGCGCCTTGTTCGCTTCAGATCGCGGAGTGACAGCAGTGGTGCGACAGCGTTGCTTACTTCCTTTGGTCAAAGGCGTTAGGGAAATGTTAATGCCATTCGGATCAGCCGATAAATAACTCCCGCATTTTCTGTTTTGGGGTTCAGGTATTAGGGCTAAACGTTGTCCCGAATCCTGAACCCTAAACCCTTCCCCGAGTAGTAGGATGCCGGAGTTATTGATAAGCCATTCCTTAGGTGTTCACAACCGGCGGACCAGGCCACTTTTTACCACGATCCACGGCATCCTCTCAAATGCCAGCAGTGCTGACACTTGCCTTTTCAGATTTTCGTCTATGAATTAGAGCATGAGCACATCGGATCTCTAGTCGATCTTGAAACAGGTAGAGGAGCAA
>CAUYYY010000352.1:0-2772 GCA_963577165.1 Planctomycetota bacterium
CTTCCTATTTACGTCGCGCGGCGCCGCATGATGAAGATGGAGCCGCCGACCATCTACATGCCCGAAAGCTCCATTGAACCGATAAAAAAGATCTTACACGAATTCACGCGACTCGATCGTGGTCGCTTGCCGTGCGATTTGAAGCCGGTGGCGCCGGGCGACGAAATCGAACTATCGCGCGAACATGTGGTTACCGTTTCGGCGACAAAACATAGTGTTCCGTCGCTCGGCTTCGTCGTTTGGCAGCGAAGGCGAAAACTCAAGCCGGAACTCCTCGGCTTGCCCGGCGACAAAATCCGCGACCTCCGTCTCGCCGGCGAGCAGGTAACAACCGAACGTCGCTTGCCACTGGTCGCCTATCTCGGCGACAGTTCGCCCGAGGGGCTCGATAACTGTCCGGCCATGTACGAAGCCGAGGTCCTGATTCTCGAGGTCACTTTTATCGCACCGGGGCACCGCAGAGAAAAAATCCATAAGTTTGGGCATATTCATATCGATGATGTTGTTGAGCGTCGCGATCGGTTTAAGAACCAGCGCGTGATCGCCTCGCACTTCAGCACACGATACCACGATGGCGCGATTCGCGCGATGGTCGCCAAAGCCTTGCCCGACATGCTTGACCAGCGACTCACCCTGTGGCTGTAGGACGATTGTAAGAAAGTTTTGTAGCATGGGCCTCCGGCCCGTGTAGATTCACGGGCCGGGGGCCCATGCTACGGTAGGTTTTCATCTGCCGCTCGCCTAAACTGGCCCCTATCGCACCTCACTCCGGTGGAAGGTTACGAAATCCCCAATCTGAAATCCCCTCCTCCTCGCGCGGCTTATATCCACGTTCCTTTCTGCGATCATCGCTGCGGCTATTGTAACTTTACCCTGGTGGCGGGCCGCGACGACCTGATCGACGCCTATCTCGAAGCCTTGGAGCGTGAACTGTCGTGGCTCGAGCGGCCACGCGAGGTCGACACGCTCTATTTCGGAGGCGGCACACCGACCCATCTGGCGCCCGCGCAGTTGGACCGCCTCTGCCAGATCGCGCTCGGGTGGCACCCGCTGGCAACCGGCTACGAGTGGGCCGTCGAGGCCAACCCGGGCGACCTCGATCAGGCCACGATCGACGTCCTCGCCCGCTACGGCGTCAACCGGATCAGCCTCGGGGCACAGTCGTTCGACGCCGCCAAGCTAGTGACACTCGAACGCGATCATCAAGCGACCGATATCGCGCGTGCCGTGCAGCTTGTGCAGTCAATCAATGCAGACGTTGCGCTCGACCTTATCTTTGCCACCCCGGGCGAAACATTGTCTACCTGGTCCGCCGATCTTGATGCGGCGATTCAGCTTGCACCGAGTCATATCTCGACCTACGGATTGACGTTCGAGCGGGGCACCCTGTTTTGGAACCGCTTGTTACACAAGGCATTAGAAAAGGTAAACGAAGAGCTCGAACGCTCGATGTACTCGCTGGCAATCGACACGCTCACCGACGCCGGATTCGACCATTACGAGATATCGAACTTTGCCCGGCCCAACCACCGCAGCCGGCATAACGAGGGCTACTGGTCCGGCGCCGGCTATTTCGCGGCCGGCCCGGGCGCCGCCCGCTATGTCGATGGCGTTCGCTCAACCAACCATCTCAGCACGACCACCTGGCTCCGCCGCGTGTTGGCCGACCAATCGCCGGTCGCCGAAAGCGAAACGCTCGCGCCGGAAGATCGTGCCCGCGAGACGCTCGTGTTCTCTCTGCGACGGCTCGAAGGGGTCGACCGCACGGCCTTCACACGACAGACGGGCTTCGAAATCGATCAGCTCGTCGGCCAACCGCTACGTCACTACATCGAGCTTGGCATGTTGCTCGACGACCGACAGCGCATCCGCCTCAGTCGCCAGGGCCTGCTGGTCAGCGACGCCATCTGGCCCGATTTTCTCTGAGTACGCGTGGGCCTCGCTACGCTCTGCCCACCCTGCGTTTCCGCGACGCTTTGCAGGTAGGGTGGGCCGAGTCCTGCAAGGCCCACGCTCTGAAGCTACATCGACTCGGACGCGGCGTGTTTTAGATCTTCGATCTTGTCACGGAGGAGCTCCACCTGTCGTTCGAGTGCCGAACGATTCTTCCGCACTCGTTCCAGTATCTCGCCGCTGGCACTCTGGATTTTCTCGGCGAGTTTTCGGACTTCTCCTAGCCCTTCCGTACGGCGCTCGATCTCGAGGATGGCTTCGGTGATCGCTTGCCAGTCCGCCGTCCGATGTTCCTTTTCCTGTGTGCTACGGATGCAGAGCGCGCGGGCAGTCATTAAGCCCGCTTTGAGAAACACATCGCTCGCCGCATCCTCGGCATCCCAAACGACAACGACATCGTCGCCATATCGACCGAACGGTTCGAGACCTTCCGGTGCGATCCGTTTCGAAAAGACGAAAAGACCAATTTGGGCATTGCGATTGTTGCGGGCTTGCTCCATTTCTTCACAGGCCCTCGTTAGCGTATAGCTGAAATCTTCCTTTGCTTCGACCACAATATTCGCACCTGGCGCCGGACTGTCCACTCCAAGCGTTACCACACAGTCGCCAACTTTGCAGTTTTTGATCGAGCCAACGCGGCTGCCGGTCGCTTCGGCTTGATCCCCGTAATGCTGGACCACTCTCAAAATACATTCGCAGACGGCTTCTTCAAACTGCAATCCATGCCGCGTTGACTTGGCCGCTTCTTCTCGCGTGGCCACCAGCTTGCCGAGCGAGACTTTGACTTCTTCCTGAAACTTTGCGCTGGTCTCGGCCTGG
>CAUYYY010000353.1:0-2771 GCA_963577165.1 Planctomycetota bacterium
CTTGTCGCTATCGCGACACCGACGATTTTCTGAACCCGTTGAACCCTGCGGCAACGCCTACTCCGGAAAATCGGCGGTGCTACCCGCTACAAAAATCACAACATTTTGACTAGAAATCGGGCCACCGGTTGTGGTAGGAAGAGGGTCGAGGGACAAGATACTAGGGTCAAGAGGCAAGTGACATCATGCGCTATCCCGCAATCCGCGTGGCTCTCGACTCTTGTCTCTCGACCCTTGACTCTCAAACCGTTCGACTATTCGAAAAGAGGCTCCTTATCAAACACTTCCGGGGCCCCCCTATAAGGCGTACTCGAAAACATCAATCTTTTCAAACACAGACAACTCGCATCCAACAACTAGAATGCACCACGGAGGCACTGAGAACACAGAGACGAGTACTACAAAGAGGAACCGCAGATGGACGCAGATAAACGCTGATTGCACAGAATTTAATAAATCACTAACGATTCGCATCGATGGTAAGACGATCCAAAATCCAATGGATTTCATGATTATCTGCGTTTATCTGCGGTTCTTTTCTTCGTCTTTCGTTGTTTCTCCGTGTTCTCCGTGCCTCCGTGGTGAAAACTACTCGTTTCAGGCTTCTCATTTCGGTGAACAGTTACGGCAAATGATGACTCGATTCCTCACAATGACGTTCGCCGTCTGCGCAGCCGTTGTGGTTGGTGCCACGCATTCGGGGCATACCCAGCCCGTGCCGTCGTCGCCGGCCGATGTCGCGAAATGGACGCTCGAAACCGTAACGACCCAGGAGGGACACGTCTATCGAGGTCTGATTCTCGACGACAGCAGTTCCAGAACGATCGAATTCCTTGAGGTCCGCCGACCGCCTGGCAAGCCGATGTACCTGGTGGTGCGACCGATCGAGCGCTCGGCGGTCGTACGCCAGCAACGGCTCGATCCCGCGGAGCGAGAGCAGTTGCAACAACGGATCGACCGTTTCAAGTCGCATTCCCAGATTGAAGCCCAGCAGATGCGTCGTGTCGAATTAGAGGACGTGTCGGATAACACGTCGCCACGTTGGCAATATGAGGGCCCTTGGTTTTCTCTGACGACGACCACCGACGAAAAGACTGCCCGGTTTTTTGTCGTCCATCTGGAACAAGTATTCCGCGCGTTTCGGCAAGTTGTCCCGCCCCGCCTGTCGAAGCCTGCTTCGCTTCTGCGGTTTGAAATCTATGGCAGCCGCGATGAATATTACGCGTTGCTGCGGGCGCAAGGGTTGCGAATCCAGAATCCGGCCTTTTACGACGTCCGTGTAAATCGGATCACCGCCGGCAGCGATCTCCAATTGCTCGCGCGACAGATGGCCGCCTGGCAACGCGAACGAGATGCCTTGTTGGCCGAGCTGGACGACATCGACCGGTATCAGCACCAACGGCTGGAAACGCTTCGCAACGACTTGCAGTCGCAAGGCTTGACCGCGACGGCGCGGCGAAAAATCGAAGTGGCCACCGCCCAGAAATGGGATGAACAGCGGAAGGCCATCCTGCGGCGTCTCAGCAGTGCCGAGCGGCGAAACGCGACGCTTCAAGACCAGGTGATCGATCGTACGCTGCGGCGGTTGGTTCACGAGGCCTTTCATGCCTACCTCGAAAATGAAGTCTATGACGACGTTCATTTCGACGTTCCGCGCTGGCTCAACGAGGGCCTGGCCCAAGTATTCGAAGGGGGATTGCTGGAGGACGATGTCCTGCGTGTCGATGCGCCCAACCGTGAGCGGCTGGCACGGCTTCAAGACGATTTGCAAAGCGCATCCCCGCTTCGACTCTCGGACCTGCTTGCCGCGGATCAGGAGGCGTTTCTTGTGCTGCACGATCAGCCCGAGGGTACGGAGTCTCGGCAGTATCTCTACTGCTGGGGCCTGGCACACTATCTTGCTTTCGAGCAACGAATAATCGGCAGCGAGGCGCTCGGTCGGTATGTTTCTCTCGATGCAGCCACGCAGTCACCGCGCGAGCGATTCGAAAAACTTACCGCTCTGCCGCTCGAATCGTTCGCGGCGCAATGGCGGCAGGCGATGCTGGCTCTTAAGGCGAGTCCTGGTCAGCAGCCACGGACGGAAGATTCGGAACGTGACAGTCCAACATCGACGGGCCAACCATGACCGCGTTCATACTTCCAGATCGGATTCGATCGTTTCTAGCAGTTTGCTTCGAATAGTTTCCAGCCGCTCTTCGTCGTAGATTTTTGCTCCCGAAAAATCAGTAACATAAAAGACGTCGACTACCTGATCGAGATAGGTGCCGATTTTGGCCACACGAATCGAAACGCCCAGTTCATGCAAGGTGCGCGCGATGGTGTATAAGAGCCCGGTCCGATCGAACGTGAAAACGTCGAGGATGGTGAACTCGTCCGCGGTGGAATTGTCAACACGGACCTCCGTTGGCAACAGCGTCAACGATTTTTCAGAATCGTCGTTCCGCTCCGCCCACCGTTGTCGAAACTTGGGCCGGCTTGCATCAGAAAGCGAAGCAACCAATGTTTGACTCACGCTCTCGATTCGCTCGGCCGGAGGCTCGCCCGCATAGTCGGGGTCCTCGACAATAAAACGGTCTAACATGAGATCGTCCGAGAGTGGAATAACGTCGGCCGAGAGAATCTTCAGGCCTTTGCTCGAAAGCGCGCCGGAGAGCCGATAGAAGACCGGCTGCTGGACGTCGCAGCGAAGACCGACTAAGTATTCGATGGTATCGCGCTGCGGCGCGTAGTGGCCCCAAGCCACGGCCTGCTGCTGTTGCAGCGGTTGA
>CAUYYY010000354.1:0-2760 GCA_963577165.1 Planctomycetota bacterium
CTCGAAGGACAACCCGCTCACGGCCCGTGTGATTGTCAATCGCGTCTGGCAGTGGCATTTCGGCGAAGGGCTTGTACGCACGCCGAACAACTTCGGCAAGCTAGGTGAAGCCCCGACACATCCCGAATTGCTCGATTGGCTGGCGGCACGATTGATCGACGACGGCTGGTCACTCAAGAAGCTGCATCGGCGAATCATGCTTTCGGCAACCTATCAGCAATCGAGCCGCATGCCGCGTGCACAGGTCGAGCAAGACCCTGGAAACCAGTGGCTGGGAAGATTCGTACCGAGACGTCTGGAAGCGGAAGCGATTCGCGATGCAATGTTGTTCGTCGCAGGGCAGCTCGATCAGACGATGGGGGGCCCGGCCGGGGACGATTTCACTATCGCCCGCCGGTCGCTTTACGTGCAGACGGCCCGTTGGAATCGTAGCAGCTATGCGATGCTGTTCGATGCGGCGAATCCGGATTCTTCAACTGAAAAACGAAACGTGAGCACGGTTGCCCCGCAAGCGCTGTTGCTACTCAATCATCCGTTCACGCGGGCTCAAGCAAAGTTTTTGGCGGCGCGATTGCTGCGTGAGGTTTCTGAGATCGAAACGGCTCGGATCGAGCTCGCCTATCGTTTGATGTTTGGCCGGTTGCCGACGGCCGAGGAAATGAAAATCGCCCAGCAAGTCGTTACCTCGGGGGCCGCGACGGGTTGGGCAGATCTGGCGCACGTACTGCTATGTAGCAACGAGTTTGTGTACGTGGACTGAACTAAAGCATCGGCGCCCCGTGCGGCGAATGGAGCCACTGTCCGTGCTAGATCAACGCTTCAACTCGCGTCGAGAATTACTGTGTCTCGCCGGCAGTGGATTTGGTTTATTGGCGCTGACCGATCTCCTGGCTCGCGACGCCCGGGCCGACCTTGAGCCCGACCGCGCGGTGCGGCCTTACGCCGTTCGCCAGCCACATCATCGGCCCCGCGCCAAACGCGTCATCTTTCTCTACATGCCCGGTGGGCCGTCGCACGTCGACCTGTTCGACCCGAAACCGCGGCTCGCCAAGGAAAACGGTCAACCACTGCCGTTTGAAAAGCCGAAACTCGAGCGAACAAAGACAGGCAACCTGCTGCCTTCGCCTTGGAAATTCTCCCGGCATGGAACGGCGGGGATCGAAGTCAGCGAACTCCTGCCGCGCGTCGCGTCCCGCATCGACGACATCTGTGTCGTTCGCTCGATGCTGGCCGACAACATCAATCACACCGGCGCGGCGCTGCAATTGTGCACTGGCGAGCAAGCCTTTTCGCGGCCCAGCATGGGCTCTTGGCTGACGTATGGTTTGGGGACCGAAAACCAAAACCTGCCGGGCTTCGTCGTTGTCTGTCCGGCGGCGGTCTTTCAGGGCGCACAACTTTGGGCGTCAAGTTTCCTGCCCAGTGCCTACCAAGGGACGCTGATCCGCGATCTGAAGAACCCGATTGCCAATCTCAAGGATCCGTCGGGCACCACCGACCGGCAACGGACGAAGCTGAATGCGCTGTTGCGCCTGAACGAAATTCATCAACGAGATCGCGTGATCGACAGCCAGCTGGAGGCACGAATCGCCTCGTTCGAACTGGCGTTTCGCATGCAACATGAAGCGCCGGAGGCGTTCAACCTCACGCTGGAAAGCGGCTCCACGCACAAGCTCTACGGTACCGACCAGCCTGCCACGGAACAATTCGGCCGACAATGCCTGCTGGCCCGGCGACTGGTCGAGCGAGGTGTTCGGTTTGTGCAGCTGTTTGATGCCCCGCACAACAACGCCTGGGATCAGCACAGTGGTCTGCGTGAGAATCTTCCCAAACGGTGCCAGGCCGTCGACCAGCCCATCGCTGCGCTGCTGACCGATTTGAAGTATCGAGGCCTGCTCGACGAAACTCTGGTGATTTGGGGAGGTGAATTCGGACGGACGCCAACCGCCGAGGGGAACAACGGCCGCGAGCATCATCCATTCGGCTTCACCATGTGGCTGGCCGGCGGCGGTATTCGCGGCGGCATGGTCCATGGTGCGACCGACGAATACGGCTGGCACGCACGCGACAACATCGTCCACATCCACGACCTGCACGCCACGATCCTGCACCTGATGGGCATCGATCATGACCGCCAGACGTATCGCCATAGCGGCCGAGATTATCGCCTGACCGACGTGTATGGAAATGTGGTGAAGCAGATCATCGCCTGAGAGACGTAAGTCTCACGCCGCCAATGAAATGGCCCATTTGGTTACTGCCTGCATGCATTTACCGAACCTTAGGAACGGCGCCGAATTAGGTTCCCCTTTTCGAATCGGGGTGGCTAGGTTGAGCCATGAGGAACGCATGGCGAACCCCCAGGGGTCAGCGATCTGGAGGCTCGCGGCTCGGGGGACTCGCCTCTCGAGCCCAGCCGCCCGTTTGCCGAAGTTATTCCTGAGTCATCCCTCAGCTGGCTATTTCGCCTTGTTCTTCCAACGTCTCTTCGTGCTTGTGCACGGCCTCTTCGTGGGCGTCGTCGCCTTGGTGGCCTTGGCAACGTTTGTCGAGTTCTTCGACACGATCGATCGGACCGTATAGAACGATCGTGTCTCCGACGCTGATTTGCGTGTCGGCGGTTGGCGCGCCAATGTAGCCGCCGCTGGCGCACTGGAGTCCGAGCACGAGCAAACCTTCAGTCGGCAGTTTCAGCTCGATCAGAGTCTTGTCGGCCAACCAATCTTGCGACTCGACCTGCAACTCCGTTACGGCGTAACC
>CAUYYY010000355.1:0-2757 GCA_963577165.1 Planctomycetota bacterium
TTTTCGGGCGACTATTTGGAGGCCCACGAAACACTGAGCCGTGCGATCGACGCCGGCACCAAGGACCCGCGGTGCTACTATTTTCGCGCGATGGCCGCATTGAAACTTGGTCGCGACGACGAAGCGCTCGCCGACATGAAAGCCGGTGCAAAACTGGAGAACCAGGATAGCGACCGCTTCTACGGCGTGAACCGCTCGCTGGAGCGAGTGCAAGGTCGCCACCGGTTGACGCTGGAAAAGATTCGTCAGCAGGCGCGGACCACCGCATACGAGGCAGAAAAGGCACGTAGCGAGCGACGCTATGAGCAGCTCCGGCGGAACGAACGAGACGTTCTCCGTCGTCGGGTCAAGATACCGATCGAGAGTTTGTCGCCGCTGAGCAAGCTGGCGGACATCGTCGAAGAGGATCCGACGGTTGAGAGCAAAACAAGTGAACCGGTCGCTTCGACACGGGAGCCAACCATCGAGCCAACCGTTGACGGAGATTCTGTTGACGGGGATTCTATTAATAGGGATTCTGCCCAAGTTGGCGAGAAGATGAAGGCCGGTACGCTTGTCCGAGTTTTGCTTCGTGTGATGGGTGGCGAGGGAGCGTTGAACACGCGCCGGAACATTCAGCAAGCGGCCATCAAGGCAGCCGAATCGATGCAAGGCAGCGGACCTGCCGGAGAAGACGATCCCTTTGAGGACGACGAGCCGGCCGTGGAAGAAGGTGATCCCTTTGGGGACGACGAGCCGGCTACAGAAGACGATCTTTTCGGCGACGGCTGAGGCAACACCGTGAAGGATATTGGAGTTGGGATACAAGCACACTAACGCGAGTTGGTGTGCAGATTGCCCTTTCGAAAAGCTTCGCCCATGGCGCGGGGCACTTCGGCTTCCGCCAAGAGCAGGCCGGCCCGATTGTCGGCGACGTTGGCTTTCATTTCCTGCTCGCGGGCAACGGCGTTGGCACGCCGCTGTTCGGCCAGTGCCCGGGCGACGCGGGTGTCGGCTTCCGCCTGATCGGCTTGGAGCCGGGCGCCGATGTTTTCGCCCACGTCGATGTCGGCGATGTCGATCGAGACAATTTCAAAAGCGGTCTGCGCGTCGAGCCCGCGAGCCAGCACTGCTTTGGAAATGCGGTCCGGGTTTTCCATCACCGCGAGATGACTCTCTGACGAGCCGATGGCGGTGATAATTCCTTCGCCGACACGGGCGATGATCGTGTCTTCGGTGGCTCCGCCGATGAGCTGCGCCAAGTTGGTTCGCACGGTGACGCGAGCACGGATTTTGAGTTCAACCCCGTTCCTGGCGATGGCGCTCAGCGTCGACTTGGACGATTTCTCGGGATCGGGACAGTCGATGACCTTGGGATAGACACTGGTTTGCACAGCTTCGAGACAATTTCGGCCGGCCAGATCGATGGCCGCCGCTCGGTCGAAATCGAGGTCAATGTCGGCCCGATGCGCGGCGATGATCGCATGAATCACCCGGGGAACGTTGCCACCGGCCAAGTAGTGTGCTTCGAGACGACGCGTCGTGATGCCCGTCGTCGGGTCGAGACCGACGCCGGCCTGCATGGCCATGATTTGCGATTCGACGATGACCCGGGGCGTCACCTGGCGAAATGTCATGCCGATCAGGCTGAACATACTCACGCGTGCGTTCGAGGCATAAGCCTGAAACCAAAGCCGGCCGTAGTTGGCCACAACAATGACGACAACGATCGCCAACAAGGCTAAGATGACCAGCCCAGCAAAAACCACCATACGCGTAGTATCAGGTGAATCTGCGTCAGGAAATTGTCCGAGCAACAGCAACGAAGCGGCCAAACGCGGCGCGATGAAGGATGCCATGGTTTGCTCCCGGGAAAACAAGGAAAACCGACGGTCAACGATAATTGCGGCGAGGGGGCGGCATCAAGGCTGCATTTCGGGGCTGAGCGCCTTAGGCTCCTTCCCCGCCACTCGTCGCCGGGCATGATAACTTATTGCCCGGCAGGTGAAAAGAGACGCCCCAGCCACCCCACCAAACTTGTAACCGCCGGCTTCCGCCTGGCGGCTAGGATGGGCGGCTAGGATGGGTTTCCGTCGTGTGGGTCGCTGTCGCTCGGATCCGGGAACTCGACCGGGCCGGGCCGCTCGTCGGGCGGCAGAAGCGGTCCGGCGATTTGGGCTGCCCGGCGGCGTCCGTCGGCCAGGGGATCGTCGATAGGACGCCGCTGGGGCCGCGGATCCTCTGAATGCATATGCAGGGTCCGGGTCGGAAAGGCGAACTGAACGCCCAGTTCGTCCGCCAGCTTGAGGATATCGAGAAACAACTTGTGCCGCTCGCGCAGCTCGACCGACCAGTCGGGACATTCGAGAAAACAGTAGAACATGATGTCGAGCGAGCTGTCGGAAAACTGGTTGAAATAAACGTGATAGTAATCCTTACGAGTACAGGGATGGCGGCGGATGAGCTCGCGAATGCCTTCACAGAAGGCATCGATCTGCTCGGGCGTCGTGTCATATTGAACACCGAGCGTGGTTTTGATCCGTCGATAACGGCGGCGGCCCATGTTGTCGACGATCGCGGTGGTCAAGATGCCGTTGGGCACGGTAATGATGGAGTTGTAAAACGTGCGGATGCGGGTGCTGCGAAATCCGACCGTCTCGACGCTGCCCTCGGCGCCGGGCGCGATCACCCAGTCGCCCACTTCGAACGGACGGTCGATCAGGACCGTCAGCGAGCCAAACAAATTGGAAACAGCGTCTTTCGAGGCTAGGGCCAGCG
>CAUYYY010000356.1:0-2743 GCA_963577165.1 Planctomycetota bacterium
TGTCGGTGCGGCGGTTTGCATCGAGAGTTGGAATCCGCAGCGGTGGTTAGTCTACCTGGAAGAACAGATGCCCCAGTTCCGACAGCTATTTGACAAACTGGCTGGCTGAGCAGAATTCCAGCGAGACAAGGAAGTCCAGCACCCCGGCTGCTGCGTCTCGATAGACTCTGCGGCTTATAAATCAGCAGCCGAGGTGCTTCATCACGACAATACCGAAATAGGTAGGAGAGCAGACCAAAGCGACCATGCCCACGCCCATGGGGATGCACGTGCGTATTATCCGCCGTTGTCACTCGGTGCGGGAATGCAAGTCACCACGGAATGGCCCGTGCGGTACGGAAGCCATCATTAGTCCCTGGTGTGGGCATGGCGCTTTGGTCTCTTCTCCTTAATGCTGTCGGAAACGCCCTCCGCGGCGACGGAACGCCACGGAGGGCGTTCCCTACGTCGACGTACCGGACACCGGCTGGTCGGCGGTCTGATTCTTGACGCCCACAAAAGCCATTTGAAGCTGGCTGAGCAGCATCGTCAGCGCGCCGTTTTCTTCGGATGTGAGATTGCCTTGGGTCTTTTCTTCGAGCATTTGCAGCGTGTCGATAAAGTATTTCGCCTGATCGAGGTTCACCTCGGCCTTGCCGGTGATGGGGTTTGTGACTTGTCCCAACGAGACCATCGCTTCGGCGGCCAGCGTGGTGAGCAACATCTCGAACGATGCAGGCGGCATGGGCCCGACGGCGGTTTGTTCGACGCTGGTTTGTTCGGCGACCGGCGCTGCATCTTCCGACGCCGCTCCGTCGCTGGCGGCCGATGATTTCGCTTTGGCCTCTTCGCGATCGGCATCGACACGGCTTTTCCAGTCCTCGTCGATGATGATTTTCTTTTCACCCGATTCGTCGGACATTTTACTTATCCTTTCCCGACCTGGCGGCCTGGGCTAAAAGACTATTCGTTTCCGGCGCTTCCTTCGAGCTCTTTCGAGCGTTCGATCCGCTCGGCTTTCTCGCTGATCGCCGCCGCGATAAATCCGGCGAACAGCGGCTGTGCGGCGGTTGGCTTCGACTTAAACTCCGGATGATACTGCACGGCCACGAACCAAGGATGGTCGGGGATCTCCATGATTTCGACCAGCGAACCGTCGGGGCTTGTCCCGGTAAAAGCCAGAGCGTGGGCCGCGAACTGCTGCCGGTAGGCATTGTTGAATTCGTAACGATGCCGATGCCGCTCAGATACCGTAGCGCTTTGGTAACATTCGGCCGCATGGCCCTCGGGCAGCAGAACGGCCTGTTGGGCGCCGAGCCGCATGGTGCCCCCTTTGTCGGTGATCGTCTTCTGATCGTCCAACAGGCAGATGACCGGGTGCGGGGTGTCTTTGTCAAATTCGGTGGAGTGCGCTCGCTGCAAGCCGCAAACATTGCGAGCGAACTCGATCACCGCACATTGCATCCCAAGACAAATACCGAAGAACGGCAGGCCCCGCTCGCGGACATAGCGGATCGCCTCGACCTTGCCCTCGATGCCGCGTTCGCCGAACCCACCTGGTACGAGCACACCGTCGAACGAGGAGAGGAGTCGCTCGGGCCCTTCACTTTCGATCGCTTCGCTCTGGATCGGCTGGATACGGATCTGCGTACGATTGGCGATGCCGGCATGGTCGAGCGCTTCGTAAATCGACTTATAGGCGTCACGATGCTGGGCATACTTGCCGACGACCGCGATGCTGACTTCGTGCTCCGGATTGCGGAGCCGGTTCAGCAGTTCGTGCCAATCGTCGAGATTAAGATCGCTGGCCGTCAGGTGCAGCTTGTCGACGATCCATTGATCGAGCCGATTCTCCACCAGGCTGAGCGGCACCTCGTAGATGGAAAAGTCTTTGTCCTTCTCCTCGATGACCGCTTCGATCGGCACGTTGCAGAACAGGGCGATCTTTTCGCGATCCTCGCGACTGATCGAACGCTCGGTCCGACAGATGAGCACGTCGGGCTGAATACCGATCTGGCGAAGCTGGCCAACCGAATGCTGCGTCGGCTTGGTTTTCAACTCGCCGGCCGCCTTCAAGTAGGGCACCAACGTGAGATGAATGTACAGGCAGTTCTCTTTGCCAACATCGATCGCAAACTGGCGTATCGCCTCCAAAAACGGCTGGCTTTCGATGTCGCCCACCGTGCCGCCGATTTCGGTGATCACGACGTCGACCGGCCGCTCGCCCGCCGCAGGGGACTCGGCGATCTTGTGAATGACGCTTTTGATCTCGTTGGTGATATGCGGAATGACTTGCACCGTCTTGCCCAGGAACTCGCCACGCCGCTCCTTGTTAATCACCGACTGGTAGATCTGACCGGTGGTGTAATTCGAGTCGCGAGTTAACGGGCTCTTGGTGAACCGCTCGTAGTGGCCCAGGTCGAGGTCGGTCTCGCTGCCATCGTCCAGCACATAGACCTCGCCGTGCTGGTAGGGGCTCATCGTGCCGGGGTCGACGTTGATGTACGGATCGAGCTTCTGCATCCGCACACTCAGTCCGCGCTGCTCGAGGAGCATGCCGATCGAGGCGCTGGTCAGCCCTTTGCCGAGCGAGCTAACGACTCCGCCGGTGACGAATATGTGTTTGGCCATGAGTTCAGGGGGCCGGGTTCAGGTGTCAGGAGTCAGATTGCAAATTAAGAATTGTAAATGGCCTTGTCGAACAATTCCTTCAAAACAAGCGTGAACCATCGCTTCATAACCAGCGTAAGGAGGGTATGAACGG
>CAUYYY010000357.1:0-2733 GCA_963577165.1 Planctomycetota bacterium
GTAGGTGATTCCAACTTGGACGGCTCTGTTAATGCTGCTGGTCTGAACAACGTCGCTCTGAATTGGCGACAAGATGATGCGGCGAGATGGTCCGCTGGTGACTTCAAAGTGGACGGCAGCGTAAACGCTCTTGATCTAAACGAGCTGGCGCTCAACTGGCAACAATCCATTCCGATGGCCTCAACCGCCGGCGCTGCGGTACCTGAACCATCGGCTATAGTCCTCGCGGCGTTCGGACTGGCTCTAGTCTGGCGTCGACAGAGATGCAGTTAAGTTGAGTGAAAGATGGAATGGGACGTCCCGAACCAGTGTTGTGTGGTGTTCTCTACGTCATGCGGGATGTCCTGTCACTGATCCGGATTTTGAGAGAGGCTGCGGATCAGTTTCGGCGCTCAGGTGGCATCGGCCGACGTAGGTTGCGCTCGGAGGATCCGGCGCGAAAGGCCGCAGATTCAAGATTTGTCTTGGCGCTTTTGCCTAACCAAGTTCAACTTGTTTAGCGCCGTCCGGATTGGCCCTCGGTGTCAAGAAAAAAACGCGGGGGAAACTCTCCTCGCCTCATTTATGTTGCGTCGGCCGATGCCACCGATGCACGTAATCGCACAACGGAAACTGGCTGACAGACATTCCAATAACGGTGGTTAGATCGGAATCCCAGAATTCGTACGAGTTTCTCGCACTTTCGTGCACAACAACGTGCCTCCGCCTCGGTTACCACCAGAACTCGGTGCGGGGTAGCGCAAGACTCGGTCGACAGCGATCATGCTGAGGGAACGTCGGCCGGTGTGGATGCGGGCGTAGCCGGTCATGCCCGGTCTCAACGACTGGTTGCCACCATCGAGTTGGCAGACAGAGCGATCGTCCCTGCATTTGACCAGTTCCGACAATCCGCAAAAAAGGCCTCTGTTGCCGCTGCCCAACCTTGGCTCGTCGACCCGAGAAGAATTTCAGCAAAGCTCCCCGACTCTCAAGCCGCTAACGGGGATAACCTTGTCCACCGAACTGCCCATTGGACCGCGCACGTCAGCCGAGTTCCGGGTACAGCGGCAACGAAATCACCGTACCTTGTTCGGCTGCCGAGCGGTGTGCGGCCTCCATCACTTCGACGCAGCGGAGTCCTTCTCGCCATGTCAGGCAGGGCTCGGTACCGTTGACGATCCAGCGGATGAAATCACCGAATTCCTGGCGGTAGGCGTGATCGAAACCGAGGTCATCAAACCGCTCGATAGTGGGTTCGGCATCGTCGCGGTGCTGCCAATAAAGGTCGAGGTGTTCCATGAACGGGACAAACCACATGCCGCCGTTCTCACAGATGACCAACGGTCCGCCGGCTTCGCGGAACTTAAACAGCGGATAAACCATCGACACGTTCAACGTCGCCACCGCTCCGGATTGGAAGGCGAGCGAAACGTGCAGCGTGTCGGGGAAGTCGTAACGCGGATCGACTTGCGGGGCGGCCAGCGCACGGACGTTGACGACGTCGCCGCACATGCCTCGCATCCAATCGACGATGTGCACGCCGATGACCGGCAAAGTTCCGCCGCATCGATCACGCTCGGTCCACCACCCCTGATGGTCGTAAGGCCGGGCATCGTAATAAGCGCACGAAGTAATCGCCAACGGTGCACCGAGTTGTTTGCGGAGTTCGATCATGCGCCCCCAGGGTGGTCTGAGCCGCCGTTTGTGACCCACCATCAAGCGAACGCCCGCATCGTCGCAAGCCTTCACCATCTCCCAACACTGAGGAACTGAGTTGGCCATTGCTTTTTCGCAGTAGACATGTTTACCCGCTTGCGCGGCTGCGACCGCGATTTCTTTGTGGGTGAAGTTCGGGCTGGCGATTGCGACGGCATCGACGTCGATCTCTGTCAGCAGCTTGCCGTGATGGTCGAATTCCGGCAGATTTAGTCCGGTTTGTTCTTTGAATCGAGCCCGCGATTGGGGATTGGGATCGCAGACCGCGACGAGATCGGCAAATTCGTTAATGTACGGCGCGAAATGCGGGCCGAAATCACCGGTCCCGATCAACGCAAAGCGAAGTTTTTCAGCAGCCATGAGAACGAATGACTTTCAGAATTGGGGGTGCTTGAGCTTCAAACCACGAACGCCGGTGCCGTCGAAGCGGTGAACGACCAAATTGTCGAGCGAGGCGGCCAGCAGGATATCGCGGTTCTCACCGGCAAAGGCGACGTCCGTCGGGCCTCGGAGCATTTCGCCGGCCCAGTCCTTGGCGAACAATTTCAGCTTGCGGGAATTCAAGTCGAAGACGTAAATCGCATCGGGCCGGTGACAGGCGATCCACAAACGGCTCTGTTCGTCGAATGCAATCCCATCGGGAATGTGCCGGGGCATGTGAACGACCCGCTCAAATTCCCCGGCCGAGCCGTCCTCGCGAATTGCGATGCGGGTGATGCTGCTGCCGAACGTTTCCACGAAGTACAGGTGCCGTTCGTCGGCATCGAGGGCGATGGCGTTGGGCGTATCGACCGGCTCGGGATACCAAAGTGCGGCCTCGCCTCCGCCGGGAGCAATCTTGTAAATGTGGCCGTTGAGGGTATGCGACCAATCGCCGCTGTCGGAGAGGTACATGTTGCCGCGACGGTCGAAGGCGGGATAGTTCGTGCAGAGGAAATCTTCGCCGCCGGGCCCGGTGGCATAGGTGCTTTCGGTTCCGTCCGGAGTGATACGAATGACTTTGCCGGTGGTGTCTGCACAAAACAGATTGCCGTTCGC
>CAUYYY010000358.1:0-2722 GCA_963577165.1 Planctomycetota bacterium
TACGTCGCGCAGCAGACCGGATATGAGGGTGTGAAGCTGGGCGTGGCCTCGTTTCGCGTCCGGCCTGACAGCCTCAACTCGTTGGAGATCGTGGAGTATCTGAATCACACAGGCGAACCGGCGGATACATCGACGAACCGGCCCGGCGGAACGCACTTGTGCATTGTTGTCGATGATCTCGAAGCTGCCTATAAAGATCTCGAGTCGAAAGGCGTCCGTTTCAAGTCGGAACCGGTCGAGATTACGGCCGGACCCAACAGGGGCGGCAAGGTGATCTACTTCTTTGACCCGGACAATTATGTGCTCGAGATGTTCGAGCCCCCGCAGAAGGAGCAACGGTCGTGAGCACAGACTATGCGTCCCTGCTGAACTTCGAAGGTCAGATTGCCGTCATTACTGGAGCCGCTCAAGGGTTGGGTGCCGAGTTTGCTCGAGCATTTGCAGCGTGCGGAGCCACCGTCGTGCTGTTCGATCTCGATCCAGACGCGGTCAACGACACAGCTGCGCAGATCGGGGCGAACACGGCTGGAATGCAATGTGACGTGCGAGACAAGTCTCAGGTCGAGCGATGCGTGGCTAGAGTTCTCGAGTCGAACGGGCGGATCGACATTTTGGTGAGCAACGCCGGCATTCATCGCCGCGTCGATCCGCTCGGCTTTGACGACGACGATGTCGAGGCTATCTTCGCGGTCAACATGAAGGGCTGCCTGAACATGTGCGGCACGGTCGGCAAGGTGATGGTCGAGCAAGGTTCGGGCAAGATCGTGAACATCTCGGCGCTTGGTGGCGGACTGATCGGGCTCGGTCGAGGCGGCGCTGCCTATGGTATGTCAAAGGGAGGTGTTGTTTCGCTGACGCGGGATTTGGCTGCCCAATGGACGAAGCACGGAGTTCGCGTGAATGCGGTCGCACCCGGTTGGATCAGGACGCCGATGACATCCGCATTACAAGACAACCCCGAGCGGTCGGCACTGATGCTGCAGCGCGTGCCGGCCGGGCGCTGGGGCGAGCCGGAAGACGTCGCACGAGTCGTGTTGTTCCTGGCCAGCGATGGTTCGTCTTACATCTCGGGACATACCATCCCGATCGACGGCGGCGCCGCGAACGTAATTGCCTTTCCTTAGACAGCGACGCAGATGCCTCACATTCAACAACGCGAAATCCCGCCAGACCGCTTCGGGCGTTTGGTCGAATTCGACGGCCAGGCTGATTCACCGGCCGATGTCCAGCAGTTTTTGCAAGAACACGGGTACATCGTGTTCAGACAGGAGCTCGACCGCGGGAGCGTCATGTCCGCGCGCGAAGAGGTGTTGTCGCGGTTGAGCGAAGTCGGCGAGGTCGTTGAGCCCCTGATCGAGGGCAGAGTCACCTGGCAAAGCCAGCGGCCGGACCCAGCTGAAGACCGCGGTGAGTTTTGGAAGAGTGTGAATCATGGCAACGCTTTGCGAGAAGTGACGCACGGCCAGCCGACTCACGGCATTGCCGCAAGGGTGCTCGGCGAAGCCGCTCGTGGCCACGACTTGATGTACCTGCGGCCGATGCCTCCGGGAGGCGTGACGCAGCTGCATTATGACTATCCGTTTTTTGCCGGTGACTCTCAGAGGATTCACACCGTTTGGATTCCTCTCGGCGATATTCCGCTTTGCGACGGACCGCTCGTCATCGTCGAGAACTCGTTTCAATTCCACGACCTTCTCGACCCGATTCGCGCCATCGACTTTCGAGCCAACAGCTCGAACGATACCGTACAGGCAGCAGCCTACGACGCGCAGAAATCGCTGCATCCGATCGATCTCGCCGAGCAACGATCTGTGCGATTGTTGTCGACCGACTTTGCAGCGGGCGACGTCGTCGTGTTCTCCGGATTCGCGCTGCACGGTTCGCTCGATAACAACTCGCCCGACGAGTGCGTGCGGCTGTCCTGCGATGTGCGTTATCAGCCCGCAGCCGATCCGCACACCGACGAGCGGTACTTTGGTGCAGATCCGAAGGGATCAAAGGGCGGAGGGTACGCAAACATGCGGGGTGCCAAGCCGTTACGGCGGAGTTAGCACAGTCAGTACAGAGCGTTTCAAATCCGATTGAAACACCCTTCCGTCACATCGACCGACGTAGCGAAGCGGCGCGCTCCTGCTATTTGTATAAGCCGCGCGCAAGGAAAACGCTTGTGGCCTATTGACCTCAAGCTATAGACTAACTTACCGACGGAATGCCGTTTCGGATTAGGAGACAGGAAATGAAGATGCTTCATCGCCGAGACGCGATGGTTCGTATGGGGCAGTTGGGACTTGGTGCGCTGTCGCTATCGAGGCCCCCGATGGGATTCGCAGCCACTTCAAGCCGATCAGCACTGCCGTACCCGGACTGCAGGTTTCGGACCAGATGCCGCTGTTCGCCAAGCATGTCGGTAAGACGGCGATCATCCGCCGCCTGTCGCACGATAGCAACGCACACGAACCGTCTGTTTACAGGACGTTGACCGGGCGCACGAATGCGTCTTTAAGAGTCCCACAGAATGACCGCACCCGCCGCGATGCCCCTACTGTCGGGTCGGTAGTTTCGTATTTCAGTCCGCGGACCGGCATGCCTGCGACTGTGACGATTCTGCGGCCCATCGGTCACGAAGATATCACGTATTCAGGAACTCACGCCGGATTTCTAGGTGCCCGCCATGATCCCATAGAAATAGAAGCTGCCGGCGAGTCGAAATCCACTGCTATCC
>CAUYYY010000359.1:0-2719 GCA_963577165.1 Planctomycetota bacterium
CGAAAGCCGATGCAAAACAAGCTCGGCAAATACTTATTTTAGGACTAGGCGTAAGACTTTTTGTGTTCCTCGCAAAGCCATAGCCAATGGCCCTCTGGAGTGAGTGTCTTATTGAGGTCGCCCCAATTCTCCTCATCAGGGTCGAGTTCCAACAAGGGATGTCGCAGACTGCGAATTGATGCTCCGCCACGGGTGACCATTGCTACTCGCGCCAATCAGAACAATTCCTGGATCGGCTTGCCGCCATCGACGATGTTAACTGGCCGACCGGCGGAATCTTCGTAGTGAGTCTCGAGCGAAATCCCGAGTCGATCATAGATGGTGGCGAACACGTCGAGCGGTGTGGTCAGGCGTTCCTTCACGCCGCCGCCAAACTTTTCACTGGCCCCGACGACCCGACCACCGCGAATCCCGCCGCCCGCCAACATCACGGTGAAGCAGTTTGACCAATGATCGCGACCCGCGTGGCCGTTGATACGCGGTGTACGACCAAACTCGCCAGCGCAATAGATCAACACGTCGTTCAGCATGCCGCGGTTCGCCAGGTCTTCGACCAGGCCCCAGATGGCACGATCCAAGGGCGGTAGATGCTCGTCCAATCCCGGCTCGATTTCGTTGTGATGGTCCCAGTAGCCAGTGTTGACGGTCACGCATCGGCTACCCGCTTCAACCAATCTGCGAGCCAGCAGCGCGCTCTGACCGTATTGATGGCGACCGTATTTGTCGCGCAACTTCGGGTCCTCCTGCGAGATGTCAAACGCCTCGCGCACTCGATCTCCCGCGACCATATCAAGCGCTTGCGCCTTGAATGTATCGAGTCCTTCCATGACTCCACTCTTGTCGATGTCGCGATGAATCGTATCGAATTTTGCCAGCAGTTTGCGACGAGAATTGACACTCTCTAACTTCAGGTCGCTCGGCAGCGACAGGTTCGGCACCTTGAAGTCCTTGGCATTTGGGTCGGCTCCAACCTCGAACGGATTGAATGCCTTACCCAGGTAATGCGCCCGCTGATATCCAAACGCCTCCGCTTTGGGCACGGCGACGTAGGCGGGCATCTGGGGGTCGCGTGCACCTAAAGACCGCGAGATGACGGAACCAAACGAGGGTTCCTGTTGGGCAATCCGAGCCAGTGTGGGACCGAAATGTCCCGTTTGCATCCAGTGAGCCGACGGCGCGTGAATACCATTCTCGTGATGCACTGATCTGACCAGCGACAAATGGTGCATCACCTTCGCCTGCAACGGGAACCGCTCGCCCACAACGATGCCCGGCGCGCTCGTCTTGATCGGAGTGTACATCCCACGATACTCGGCCGGCGCGTCCGGTTTCATGTCATACGTGTCTTGCTGGCTCATGCCGCCGTGCGTCCAGAAGACGATGATCGCCTTCTTGCTCGCCGACTGCCCGATCGTCGCTGCCTGAGCGTCGAACCGTAAAAAATCGGCCAGACCCAACCCGAGCAAAGGAGCGCCAAGCTGCAGAAAGTTACGGCGCGTAATGCCGTCACAGTTTCTGAATGAACTTCCATCGATTCGCAGCATCATCTTCTCCGGGTTGGCGTCGATCCGCACGACGGCCTAATGATTAAACATGAATTCATTTGTCGCTAACAACGACCACAGCAAGGATCGGTACGCTTCGCCACGATCTCCTTCAGATGCAAGGAAGGCCAGCGCCGTCTCGCTTTCCTCCGCCAGAGGTTGCCGCCCGAGCATTCGCAGGAACATGTCATTGATGTTCCGCGCCAGCGGCAGATCGTTGGCGATCAGCCGCGCGACATAGCCATCTTTCGCGGTCAATTTACGATGAACTTCCTTTGAATTGATCAGAGTTAACGCCTGGGCCAGGCTTGGCGCATCGACGCGTTCGCATTCGCATGCGGACGTTCTCGCGGGGCGACCAAACACATCGAGAAAATTGGCCGGCACATTCTCGTCGGGCAACTCGATGGCTCGTGTCCCGATCGGCAATTTGGCGAACTCCGTGGGGACTTCCAAGACTTGACTGATCCCGTCGAGCAGTACTTCGGCAGTCAATCGCCGTGGATAGAAGCGAGCAAACGTCTGGATGTCGTCTTGATTCAGGTTGGTGGGAGCAGACTCCAGTCCATACGAATACGAGTTGCAGATAACGCGGATCAGATGCTTCATGTCGTAACCGCTGGCCACAAAGTCCGCGGCGAGCGCATCGAGCAGAGCGGGATTTGTCGGCGGATTGGTGCTCCTAGCATCGTCGATCGGATGGATGATCCCGCGTCCGAGGAAGTGAGCCCACATTCGATTGACCATGGTGCGGGCAAAAAATGGATTGTCCGAACGGGATATCCAATTCGCGAAACTCCGCCGAGGATCATCGTACTGCGCGAGCTGAAACATTGGACCGCCCAACGCGGACGGCCGAACCAATTTACCGGAGCGAGGATGAAATACGTCGCCCTGATCCTTGAGGTAAATGATCTCGTTCGTCGGCACTTCGGCATCTGCGAATCCACCTTTGCGGCCAACGCGGGCAAAGACGGCAGCCAGCCCGAAATAGTCGCCCTGGCTCCAGCGTTCAAAGGGATGGTGGTGGCACTGCGCACATTGAATCCGCACGCCGAGAAACGCCTGGGCAACTGACTCGACATAATCTGTCTGTGTCCGCACCGAACGGTACCAGATGGTTGGCGGATTTTCATTTTGGCTGCCGCTGGCCGTGAGGATCTCGGAGACGAACT
>CAUYYY010000360.1:0-2708 GCA_963577165.1 Planctomycetota bacterium
AATCTAAGGCAAATTTCATGCTTCACTGTAGCCCACGAGTGAAAGGCGCAAATGATGTTTCAAAAGATTCGCTTCAGACGACACTCGGTTGTGTTGCTGTTGGTGAACGCATGGGCTGCACTCGCGTGTGGCGACGAAGCCAGGTTCACGTCGCCCGAGATGCGCGTCCCAGATGGATTTGTTGTCGATGTGGTGGCAGCGCCGCCATTGGTCAAGTATCCGATGATGGGCTGTCTGGATGAACACGGGCGGATGTTTATCGCCGAGTCGCATGGGCAAAACCTCGACAAGGAAGGGCTACTCCAGGCAAAGCACCGGTTCATCCGCTTGATCGAAGATACCGACGGTGACGGTCGCTTTGACAAAAGCACCATCTTCGCCGACGGCCTGGTGATGCCCGAAGGCGCGGTTTGGTATCGTGGGTCGCTTTACGTTTTGTCATCGCCGTATCTGTGGCGGCTTACGGATACCAACGGCGACGGCGTGGCGGACGTTCGTGAAAAGCTCGTCGGCCAGATGGAGTTCAACGGCAAGGCCAACCAGCATGGAGCCTACCTCGGACCGTGTGGCCGCTTGTACTTTTCGGGAGGCACGTTTGGATACAACCTTGTCGGCTCCGATGGCAAGCCCGCTTATCCGGTCGGCGAGGCAACAGCGGCGGGTGTTTTCTCTTGTCGACTCGATGGCAGCGATGTAGAGATCTTTGCGACAGGCGGTATCAATCCGGTCGAAGTTGCTTTCTCACCTGAAGGCGAATTGTTCACGACCTGCCCAATCATCGACAAGATCGATGGCCGACACGATGCGCTGATTCACTGGATTCGTGGGGCAACGGTTGGGCCGCAAGACTTTCGTCCGCCGCCGCTTCCTCAGACCGGCTATCGGTTGCCGCCGCTGAGTCGTTGGGGACAAGTCGCGCCATCAGGGCTGATGATGTATCGCGGCAGTGCGCTCGGTGAGAACTATACTGGTCGGCTCTTCGCGACCCATTTCAATTCGCGAACCGTCATCTCGACACGGATCGAGCGACATGGTTCGACGTATCGGTCGTTCGACGACGAGTTTCTCACATCGTCAAATCCGGACTTTCACCCGACCGACATCATGGAAGATGCAGACGGCAGTTTGCTGCTGATCGACACCGGTGGCTGGTTCCGCATCAGTTGTCCGTTTTCCAAAACAGCCAAGCCGGAGATTCCCGGAGCGATCTACCGTATCCGCCGCGTGGACGCCGACGCTGTCGACGATCCGCGTGGCCTCGCTTTGGACTGGAAGAATCCATTGCCCACCGAGTTGTGGGAGCGACTGGACGATCGGCGGCCTGTCGTTCGCGATCGAGCGATTGCCGCCTGGCATGAACGTGAAAACCAAGGAACCGAATTTCTTGTCGAGCAGTTCCGTTACGAGTCAGAGCATGCCCGGCAATCGTCCCCGCGACGACGGCGCAATGCTGTATGGGCAGCATCGCGCATCGGGAGTGAACGGTGTCGGCGGCTGATCCGTTACGGGCTGTTAGACACGGACGTGACAGTGCGCCACACCGCCGTTCGCAGTGCCGGCATGCTGAAAGATCCTGAAGCGGCGAAAATTATCACCGGCATCCTGCTCGATGAAGCTGCACCGTGGTCCTTGCGGCGAGCCAGCGCCACCTCGCTTGGCCAAATCCGAGCGGCCGATGCTGTCCCGGCATTGCTGTCCGCAGCCACGGCGAATGCAGACGATTTTTTCCGGCACGCGGTGGTTTACGCCCTGATCGAAATCGGCGATTTTGATGCGACGACCAAGGGACTCGCGAGTCGCAATCCCCAGGTCCAGCATGCGGCGCTCGTGGCACTTGAGCGGATCGACGCCAGCAAACTGACGAAATCACACGTCGCTCCGCTGCTGGAGACCGATGACGAGCGGCTTCGACAAACGGTGCTGGATCTCGTCAGCCAGCGAAAAGGCTGGAGCGATCAGATCATCGCGTTCCTGAAAGAGTTTGTCGCTCAAAATAAAGCCAAGCCAGAACACGAAGCAAGCGTGCGCGGCGCAGTCGTGAATTATGTTGAAGACGAACGGGTGCAATCGATGGTGGCTCTGGCACTCGCCTCAGGCGACACGGCGCCCGAGGTTCGAACGGTCCTGCTCGAAGCGCTGGCTCGCCTTTCGTCGTTCCCCATGCGGTGGGTCAAGCCGATCCGTGAATTGCTTGCCGACGATGAAAACCCGGCGCTAATCCGTGAGACGATCGCCGTCCTGGCGGTCTCGGAGACAGATCAATTCGACGAACAACTGCGGGCGGTTGCGACCAACCATTCGCACACGCAATCCCTCCGCTCGAGTGCGTGGATCTGTCTTTGCCAACGGGGCTCCGCAATTCCCGATGCAGCTTTGTCAATGCTCAGCGAGCAGGTGACGTATTACACGTTGCTTGGTCCCTTGGAACGTTTGGATGCTGCACGAGCAATCGCACGTGCCAAGCTCACCAGGCCGCAACTTCGGTCAGTTGCTGACCTCGTCGCACGAACGGGACCGATCGAATTGCCCGCATTGCTCGACGCCTTTGCCGTGCCACCCGGAGGACAACTTCCGCCCGAGACCGTTTCAACATTGTTCGCCTCCTTCGGCAAGTCGCCTGGATTGACAAGTCTCTCTCGCGCCAGACTAGATGCGATCGCGCGCGGCTTTCCTGTTGATATTCGCAAACAGGTAGATCCGCTTTTCGA
>CAUYYY010000361.1:0-2696 GCA_963577165.1 Planctomycetota bacterium
CCGAACCGACGCTGGTCGGGAGCGTTTCGTCGAAATCGATCAGCCGATTGGCCTCCCTGTCGACGCTCTGTTCGGCCACCGGCCGATCTAACACCATTTGGCGAGGTCTGAGCACAATCACGTTCGCATGGTTGGCGTACCGTTGCGGTTGGAGACCCAGTTCGAGCATCAGTTGATCGATCTTGGCCCGCCGCGGAAGCATCGGCCGCAGGCGATGACCGAACGCCGGAGTGTCAAACATATTCGCTGTGGCCAGAATCAGCGGACCGACTGCTTTCGTGGCGGACAACCGCTCGGCAAGGCGAAGGTGAAACGCCACGAGCTCCTCCGCTCGCCACGCCAGCCACGCGTCGCGGTGCGGACCGGTCAAGAACTGGGCCCGCTGGGCAAAACGGTCCGGACCGTCGCCCGGAACTTGAAGTTTTGTGTCCCGCTCGAATTGCGCGACGGTGTGGTCGTCGAAGCCCCATTGCGGGCCCGGCAACTGGGCATACGACATGCCCGACATCTGAATCGCCAGCCCATGAAACGACCGGTGATGGCCATAGCGTCGAATCAACTCGTCCACGACGCTCAGCATGGCCTCCTGTACGCGGGGATGGAGCACATTGTAATAGGGCGCCTGACCGGCGCGGGGCATGTTTCGGTCGTGCCACGTGGCGCCGTCGGCACCGACCCATTGAATACCCGATTCTCTCGGATCGGATCGACGGCTCACCGCTTCGAGCTCGGGTAGGGGCGAGGCAAAGTGTAAAGCGGGCGTAAATCGTAGGTCCTCTCGGTCGAATAGCCGCAGCAACAGCTCGAGCACGTCCTTGCGTAGTGGGTCTTTTCCGTCGGTCGACAGACAGCCCGAATCGTACCGCGGCGTCGGTTCGAGCAAACGGCTGGGGTAAATCGTGCTGCCGTCGGCCATCACCGACATCATGAGGCCGTTGTAACCGCTGAAGTGAAGATAATCGACCAAACGACTCGCGCCGACGTAAAACGATTGCCAATCATCGACCGTCTGGCCGCTGCCCAGGTCGAGCACGTCAGACGCTGTGAATGCTTCCGGAATCTGCGGCCTGTCCAGATAGGCGGCAACGAGTCGCTCTTCGCGGTGGGATGAGAATGCGTTGTTGTCCAACCGAGTGACACTGTGCAATCGAGCGACACTCGATGGCAATCGCGCGGGCCCCGAAAGCACACGGATTTTTTCGAAGATGGCCGGCGCAGAGTCTAAGCGATTACTGAGCAGCAACAGGGGCGCCTCGGTTTTCGGCCAAAAGACCAGCCGGTGATATTTCACCGTCGCATCACGGTCACTCACACTCCGTGGCAAGTACACACCCGAGTCGACAGCCAGCGGCGACACGACGCAGGCAGCGTTGGGCTCGACGATATGAATGCCCAGGTGTTGCGGCACATCGCCCGGGTACGCAATTTCGAGCATGTGCGGCACACCAGGATTCTTGATGGGCAACGGGTAAGCCTGCCAGCTCGGCTCCGTCGAATCGGTCCGCGGCCCTAGTCGAATCATCTTGGGCCGAATCATCTTGGCCTGGGGAAGCTGCCACGTTTGGGCGTGGCCGCTGCCGAGCGGGCCTTGCGGCATACCCGGCAGCCGGTCGAGCTTCATCCACCGCGGCAGCCGCGACCACCAGCGAGGGTTCGCCGGATCGATTTCCAGCACCTGCTGCCACTCTCGTTCCGCCGTCGGCGCTCTTTCGCCCGACCGGGCCAACACAACCACCTGCACCGTCCGCCGGGCCAGCGGCTTGCCCCACAAAAATTGTCCCCGCAACCAAGTCCGGCGCGTTGCGGTGAGCCTCAGATCATAGACGCCCTCGGCCTCGGGCAACGGCACGTCGAGCGGCAACGGCGCCGGTTGCCCGCCATCGTCCGGCACGCGCAACGTGTAATCATTCGACCAGAGCGATTTGCCGCCACGCGCGGGCACAAGCTCGGCACGAACACGTAGATCGGATGCCGGCGGAGCACCCGTCTTGTGTGCATTGACCGTAAACAGAAACCGCTCGCCCGGCTCGAAAATCAGCGTGTCCCGCTCGAAGTCGACGTGCAGACGATCGCCCGGCACGCGCCACACCACCAACTGATTGTCTTGCTGGTCGAGCGGCGAGCGATGAACCTCATCGACGAGCGACGCCAGAGAAATTTCGACCGCTTCGAGCGGCGCGCCGCCGAGCGGCTGGAATACGATCGAGATCGTGGCGCCCGATGATGCGGTGACCCGGGCGTCGACACCGTCGTAGGTCCGCGCGCTACGCTGCTGAATGTGGATCTTGCCAGCTTCGATCCAAATGCTTCCCGGTACGTCGGCCTCCATGCCGAGTGGCCGCAAATCGGCAAACGAGCTGCCATTGATGGCAATCGTGCCCGACCATTGAGTTCGCGCACCGCTACCCCATTCGAAACGAAGGTTCAGCGAATCGCGATCTGCTTCGCTCTGCGCGACGGCCACGGCGGTCGGCAAACCGAGCACCGCGCAAGCGATCGCCAGCCAGACCATCCAGATCGGTGGCTGGGTCCTTAGCGCGCGATCTTCACGTAAAAAGATCGGACGTCCCTGTCCGAACATCAGTCGCCTCAGGACTTTAAGTGGTTCGTTGATAGCAGCCGATAAATAATTCCTGCATTTTCTGGTTTGGGGTCCAGGGTTTAGGGTTCAGGATTTCGGGACAATGTTTAACCCT
>CAUYYY010000362.1:0-2684 GCA_963577165.1 Planctomycetota bacterium
GCTGCTGCTCTTTGGCGCGGCGATCTTTGTTCACGAATGGGGCCACTATTTCGTCGCGCGCATGTGCGGCATGAAGGTGGAGGAGTTCGCCATCGGCTTCGGCAAGATTCTCTGGAAAAAAGAAAAGGACGGCATCCTTTACACCGTCCGCATGATCCCGGCCGGCGGCTTCGTGAAGCTGCCGCAGATGCTCACCAGCGAGGCGATCGAAGGCAAAAGCGAGGAGGAGGACGCCGAACCGCTGCCAGAAATTTCGCCGTGGGCCAAGATCGCCGTCGCGGTCGCCGGCCCAATCATGAACATCGTCTTCGCCGTCGTGCTCGCGACTGTCATTTATTTTGTCGGCCTGCCGGAAATGATCACGCCGCCCGTGGTCGGCAACCTGAGAGAGGAGTCGCCGGAATACGAGTTGGGCATTCGCGAGGGCGACATCGTCACCAGGATCGACGGTGAGCCAATCCCATCTTGGGAAGAAGCCAACAAATTGACTATGTTATCACTCACAAACCGTTTTGCGGTGACATTCTTACGGGATCGTGACGAGTTCACCCAAGTGCTGACAGCCACTCCTATCAGCGAGAAAATCCCGTTAAAGATACTCAAATTGCCGCCAAAATATCCACCGACTGTGGGTCGGGTGCTCGAGGGCCAGGCCGCCTCGGAGGCCGGCCTGCAAAAGGAAGACAAAATTGTTTCACTCGGCGGCATCCCGATCGGCGGCCAGGGCCAGTTGATCGATGAGTTGCAAAAAAACGGCGGCAAAGCAACCGAGATAACCGTTCATCGCAATGGTGAACCGGTCACTTTGCCAATCAAGCCGCGCATGATCGAAGGCAAGGTGATGATCGGCGTACAGTTCGGAGTTGGCCCAAGGGTTTACATCGAGCGATATCCCGGGCCGACGCCGTGGGAGAACATCTCGGAAGTCGGCTCGCTCATGTGGCGGACGTTATACGCGCTGTTTCACCCCAAGCAAACTGGCGTGGGCGTGAGCGACTTGAGCGGGCCAGTCGGCATCCTCGCGATGCTTGGCGCGATGGTGAAAACCGACTATCGCCTGGCATTGAATTTTCTCGTGTTGCTCAACGTGAACCTTGCCATCCTCAACATGCTACCGATCCCCGTGCTCGACGGCGGCCACACAGTCATGGGGCTGATCGAGGGCATTTTCCGCCGAAAAATCCCGGTCAAATTTCAGGAGTGGTCCACGACCATCTTCGCTGTGTTGCTCATCGGTCTCATGATTTTTGTAACTTACCACGATGTAAAGGGCCGCTTACTGACGGACAAAGAAACAGGGGAGCCTGGCATCTTTATCGACATGTTCAACAGCGACACGGAGGTTCAGGCACCCGCCGACCCCTCTCCCGCCGCCAGCGAATAATCTCCCGTCATGAACTACTGCGCCTCACCGTATCGCCATGCGCGCCGGGACACGCGCCCGGTGATCATCGGCGACCCCGAGAACGGAGGCGTCATCGTCGGCGGCGGCGAGCCGGTCGTTCGCCAGTCGATGATCACCTGCAGCACGCTCGACACCGATGCGTGCATCGAGCAATCGATGACCTTGGTCGAGGCCGGTTGCCAGATTGTCCGCATCACCGCGCAAACCAAACGCTACGCCGCCAATCTCGAGCCGATCGTCGCCGGCATCCGCGCGCGCGGCTCAAATGTGCCGGTGGTCGCCGACATTCACTTCAAGCCGGACGCCGCTCTTGAAGCGGTGAAATGGTGCGAGATGGTGCGCGTCAACCCCGGCAACTACGCCGACTCCAAAAAATTCGACGTCCGCGAATACACCGACGAGCAATACGCCGACGAGTTGGCTCGCATCGAGGACGAGTTCGCGCCGCTCGTCGAGGAGTGCAAAACACGCAACCGAGCACTGCGTATCGGCACCAACCACGGTTCGCTCAGCGACCGCATCATGAACCGCTATGGCGACACGCCGCTGGGCATGGTCGAGAGCGCGCTCGAGTTCGCCCACATCGCACGCAAGATGGATTTCCACAATTTCAAGTTCTCGATGAAATCCAGCAACCCGAAGGTGATGATCGAGTGCTACCGGCTCCTGGCCGCGCGCTTGGCCAAGCTGGGGCCGGATTGGAATTATCCGCTGCACCTTGGCGTCACCGAAGCCGGCGATGGTGAGGACGGCCGCATCAAGAGCGCGATCGGTATTGGCTCACTGCTGGGCGACGGCCTGGGCGACACTATCCGTGTTTCGCTCACCGAGGATTCGCCCAATGAAATCGCCGTCTGCAACGACCTGCTCGCGCAGATCCCCGAGTTGACCGACCCGGACGCCGAGATAGCGGACGTGCCGTTGGCCTACGACCCGTTCGACTACACGCGCCGTGCAACACCGGAGATCGAGTTGGCCGACGGCATAAAGTGCGGTGGTGAACAAACCATCCGCGTTGTCGTGACTCAATCGGCCTGGGACAAACTCGCGCCACGCATCCAGCCAGGCGACGACGTGAAGCCGGAGGCAATTTACGAGGAATTGAACGTGATGGAAGTCGATCCGCGCGAGACGTTTTCCATCAACTGCGACACACAACTTGTCACGGTGAAGGACGACATCGACCTGCCCGCCATCACCGCGTTCCGCCTGCTGGCCGGTCGGATCAAGGCACTTGGCCGCACGAATCCCATTTTGCTAAAGGACTGCCTCAACTTCG
>CAUYYY010000363.1:0-2669 GCA_963577165.1 Planctomycetota bacterium
ACCTCAGTCCTCCAACAAATAACCCTATAGTCCACCCTCACCGCTGGTTGTGGCGGTCACAACAGGTGGCACGCAAGGATTTATCCACACGACTGTGGATTATATGTGGACAACTTCACGAAACTCAAGACCGACACGATTTACACGTGGACAACCCGTACTCTTGCAGGTGACAATCGCGGCACGTTATATTCACTTGATCAGCCCTGCCGCTACTTCGGACTCTCCACTACCAACCCCTCGGACCAGACCTTGTTCGTTTCTCAACTAAAAACCGTAGCCACGACCGTCCTGAGGCCAATCGCACAATTTTTTATTCGTGTCGGGTTCCGGCCGGACTGGTTAACGTTGACTGGTTTGCTCCTCAACATTGTTGCGACCGCGGCCTTCGCCATGGCCAAGTTGCGGTGGGGGGCGGCGATTATGCTCTTTGCCGGACTGTGCGACATTCTAGACGGCCAGGTCGCCCGCGAGGGCAGGAGCGAAACGAAGTTTGGCGCCTTGTTGGACTCCACGACCGATAGATACTCAGAGATCTTCCTCTACTTCGGCATCGGTGCCTACCTGGTCCGCGCTGGCGAGTGGCTGGTGAGCGGCATCCTGTTCTTTGCTCTCGCCGGGTCGCTCATGGTGAGCTATGTGCGAGCGCGCGCAGAGGGTTTGGGAGAGGACTGCAAGGTTGGCTTCATGCAGCGCCCAGAGCGCTTGGCCGCGCTTGCCCTTGGCGGCTTGCTCGGTCACGAGGGGCTGGTCTTCGTCCTCGTCGTGCTCGCTGTCACGACCAACTACACCGTCGTCGAGCGTCTCGCATACATTCGCAATAAGCTCAAGGTTGCTCCCGCTCCGTCTCCTGGACCTTAACGTTCCCTACCAGCTCCTCAACCCAACCCAATCCGCCAGGGCCTATTGCAACCGCTTTTCATCGTTTTCGAGGGTGCAGATGGGGCGGGCACCACGACCCAATGCCAGCACCTTTGCGCCCGCCTGCGCCTCGAAGGCCACTGCCTGGTGGAGACGAGGGAACCCGGTGGCACCGAGGCCGGTGAGCGCATTCGCAAGTTGGTCCTCGACCCCACACTATGCTGGCTCGATGACGTTGCTGAGCTGCTGTTGTACGGAGCAAGCCGCAGACAGCATGTCGCCGAGGTCATCGAGCCAGCCTTACGGTCCGGTAAGCCTGTAATCAGCGACCGATATGCGCAATCCTCCGTGGCCTACCAAGGGGTCGCACGTGGACTCGGCACTGACCTGGTGCGGCGCGTTAACGATCTGGCGACTGGTGGTTTGGCGGCTGATTATACAATCTATCTGGATCTCAAGGTTGAACTGGCTCTAGAGAGGCGGCGTAAGCGCGATGGTGATCGACAGGACCGTCTTGAGCAAGCAGGCCTCGATTTCCAGGCCTCTGTCCGAGATGCATACGTCAGCCTGTCTCGCAAAGATGAGGGCAACAGCTTGCTCGTCGATGCCGATGCGCGGATCGAAGACTTGGCGAAACACGTACATGGCACGCTCATGGCCCGCTTCCCGCACTTCCCCTACAAGACGTTGCACATATGACTGACATGGTCGACATAGAGACGTCCCCACGTTGCAGAGAGAGCCGGGGGCAGCACATGGTGTTCATCGTTGTTCTAACGCTGATCGCCCTCTTCCGTCCCTTGGCGGCGGAGCACGATAACCCTTATGGGGACGTCAATCGTAGTTGGGACAGATTCGGTTCCGTGTATCGCCGCGTCGTCGAGTACTACTACGCACCGATCGACCACGATCTGGTGATGCGAGCGGCGATCGAGGGCATGCTGCGCCAACTCGATGCCCATAGTCAGTATTATGATGAAGAAGACCTACGACAATTGCGCCAGGATACTACCGGAAAATTTGCTGGCCTTGGTATCACTGTTGGTTTGATGGACGGACACCCGGTGGTGATTGCTCCAATCGAAGGCACGCCCGCTGCCCGGGCAGGAATCCTTCCAGGTGATCTCATCGTCGGCATCGAGGGTCGCGACACATTTGGTCTAACCCTCGAAAGTGTCGTCAACGAATTACGTGGCGAACCGGGGACGTCGGTGCGTATCACCATGGATCGCCGCGGCGTCTTGGCGAACTGGGACATCGTCATCGTCCGTGAAGTCATCAAGATCAAGAGTGTCGCCGTCGCCGAGGAGCTCTTTCCTGGCGTCGGTTACATCAGCATGAGACAAACGCGTTTTTCGGAGGATACGTCGGCGGAGATGGAAGCTGCTCTCGAGCAACTGTTCGCTCGCAAGATCAGCGGCCTCATCATCGATCTGCGTGGTAACCCTGGGGGGCTGTTAACTCAGGCGACGGAAGTGGCGGATCTGTTTCTGCCGCGCGGTGCACCCATCGTGTCCGTACGAGAGCGCTCGGGGCGCAACCATGAGACCCGGGTTTCGCAACGTCGCCCGCCGGCGGAACGGATTCCACTCGTCGTGCTCATCGACGGTGGCAGCGCCAGTGCCGCTGAGATCGTCGCCGGAGCTATGCAAGACAATGACCGTGGACTCGTCGTCGGAACCACCTCTTTTGGCAAGGGATCAGTACAGACGATCTTCGACCTGCACGAAGATGAGCAGACGGCGCTGAAACTGACTACGGCGCTGTATTTCACGCCCAGCGGGCGAAGCATTCATCGCGAGTCACTG
>CAUYYY010000364.1:0-2666 GCA_963577165.1 Planctomycetota bacterium
TTAATGTGTCGAAGTTCTGGTGCGGCTACGAAGCAGAGCTTCGCGGATACTGGTTCCCAAGTGGAACTTGGGAACCAGTAAATTCTCAATTCTATCTCACGCACTCTCCGACCGCTCATCCTTATACAACTTGTACTCGAAGCTATCGACCAACGCGTCCCAACTCGCCTCGATAATGTTCTCGTTCACGCCGACCGTACCCCAAACATCGGTTTCGTCCTGGCTTTCGATCACGACGCGGACACAGGCAGCGGTGGCGGCTTCGGAATTGATCACCCGGACTTTATAGTCGACAAGGTGCATGCTGCTCAGGTTGGGGAAAATGCCATTCAACGCTTTTCGCAGCGCGGCGTCCAGAGCATTGATCGGACCGTCGCCCTTGGCCACCTCGTGCCGTGTCTGGTCGCCGATTCGCAACTGTACGGTTGCCTCGGTGGTGGTCCGGCCATCGCCGTCTGTCTCGACGTTAACTTTATAATTACGTCGCTCGAAGTGCGGTTGGAACGTGTCGGCACATCGCTTGACCAACAGATCGAACGAGGCTTCGGCCGCCTCGAACTGATAACCTCGATTCTCTAACTCGACCACTTGGGCCAGAATCTTGTCCATCAGATCCTTGTCGTGCTCGATCTTGTGTTTAGTGGTCATGGCGATAATGTTCGAGCGGCCCGACAATTCGCTGAGCAAGATGCGGCGTTCGTTGCCGACCAAATTGGGCGTGATATGCTCGTAGGCTTCGGTCGCCCGAGCGACGGCGTGTACGTGCATGCCGCCCTTGTGTGCGAAGGCGCTCGGTCCGACAAAGGGTTGCTCGAGGCGGAAGTGCATGTTAGCCGTCTCGTAGACATAGCGGGACAGCTCGGTGAGGTGTTCGACGTGGCCACAGCCAAGGACTTCGTAACCCTCTTTCTTCAGAGCCAGATTGGCTATGACCGAGATCAGGTCGGCGTTGCCGCAGCGCTCGCCCAGACCGTTGATCGTGCCCTGGACCTGCACTGCGCCGGCGTCGACCGCGGAGAGTGAATTGGCCACCGCCAGCTCGCAATCGTTATGACAATGGATGCCCACCGGAACCGAGAGCGTCGCGGCGACTTCGCCTGTGAGCTCGGCAACTTCGCCCGGCATGCTGCCGCCGTTCGTGTCACAGAGCACGACCAGCAAGGCACCCGCCTCGGCCGCTGCCCGCACGGTCTGCAACGCATAGTCGGGATTGGCCTTCCAGCCGTCGAAGAAATGTTCGGCATCGTAGATCACCTCGCGGCCCGTCTCGTGCAGATAGCGCACGCTGTCGGCGATCATGGCCAGATTTTCTTCGAGCGAGACTCGGAGAACGTCGGTGACGTGGAAGTCCCACGTCTTGCCCACCAGTGTGATGACCGGCGCGGCGGAATCGAGCAGCGCCTGCATCCCGGGGTCTTCCGCGGCGGCGCGGCCTTTGCGACGCGTCATGCCAAAGGCACAGACCTTGGCGTTTTCCAACTTCACCTCGCGCATACGCTGGAAGAACTCGGCATCCTTGGGATTCGAGAGCGGGTAGCCCCCTTCGATATAATCGAAGCCGACACTATCGAGCCGCTGGGCGATGAGTACCTTATCGCGCAACGAGAAATTAACGCCCTCGCCTTGAGCTCCATCGCGGAGCGTTGTGTCATAGATTTGGATGCGACGCATGGCGGATCGCTCGAATCTGTTTGTGGCGACGACTGAATAAATAACAAACTCAAATGGTAAACTGGGGACGGATTAGAACCACGAATCACACGAATAGACACGAATAAGGAGCCATCTGGCAGCAGGTGCAAGCAGGTGGCTTTGTACAATCCTTCAACTCTGTATTTACCTTGATTATTCGTGTGATTCGTGGTCTTTCACTTCGTACCGCTTTGCAATTTAAGTAACAAAAAAAGCCCCGAAGCCTTCTCGGCCTCAGGGCTTCGATCGATTCATATTTCCGGTCAATGTCCCTAGGGCCTTACGCTCCCGTTTGCAGGTGCATTATGCCACATTTACAGCTGACTTTCATCGTCTTTTGTTTCAAAATCCGCGAAATCACGTGGGCTAACGATTTCAATGCCTTCGTATTTCTGAAGGACCAACAGATCCTTGTCACCGGTGACGATGCAGTCGGCCTGGCCCGCGACGGCTGTCGCAAGTATCTGGTCATCATCCGGATTGCGACAAACAGGCTGATCGAGTGGTTTTAGAGCAACAATGTCCATCTGTGAGCCGAGCAGTGCAATCGCGTCGTCGACGTCTTGTGCCGTGTACTTGAATTTACCGACCAGATGGCCCCGCAATTCGTCGAAGATGAATTCGGATACCACCATCGTGTGGAACAGTGTGCAATGTTCGAGTAAGTCGGCACACACGCCACGGGCGATCAACGCGGCAATCAAGACGTTCGTATCGAGACGAGTTTTATGAGACATGATTAAAGACGTCTTGATCCGTGGCGATACCTTGATTCCTGGCCTTGGCCGACAACCGTTCGCGCAACAAGCGAAACTGTCGAAGAAACACATGTTGCTTCACTGCCCGCCCGACAACCTCATCGGAAGAAATGCCCTCTTTTTTCGAGATCTCGTCCAGTGCCCGTCTAACGTCAGCGGGCAGTGTAACGGTAATGGGTTGCACCATGGTTATCTCCTCATGGGCGACATCATTCT
>CAUYYY010000365.1:0-2662 GCA_963577165.1 Planctomycetota bacterium
TGCCACGTGAGCTTGCCAGCATTGATTTGCTCGGCGACTTCTTTCGCGAGATGAATCGTGGGGACGTTGTAGTGTCTTGCAACATCGCTGTGTGCCCGCATCGACAATGGTGTCTTGCCGGCCTGCAACTGTTCGAGCATGCCCGGATTGACGAAGTGTGTGATCACAATATCCACGTTGGGATTGTGTCGCCCTGCTTGTCGTACGCTGCCTTCCATTCCGCGAATACACTCCCGCTGGGCGTGGCCGGCGTCTTGATCGTCGTTCACCGCGAACTCGACGAAGAACAAATCGACAGGCCCTTTGCTCAGTACATCATCGCTGAGGCGAAACGCGCCTGTTGTCGAACAGGTGGATGAGATGCCGGCGGCCGTAAACGTGAAGTCGGTCTCGGGGAATCGCTTCTGCAAGCTTCGGCAGACCATCGGCCGATATCCGTTCATCTCGGTGATCGAGCCCCCAATGAAAGCGACGTGGCCTCGCTTTTCCTTTTCAAAACGAAGGCGCGAGTTGTTCAAGCCGCCGCGTAGACGAACGTTCTGGCGAGTGTGCTTGAGGACGAACGCGACGATGGGACCGGGGTCTTTCAGCGAGTGCGGATGATGACCAACACCCGGTTTGTGAATCACTTGGATCGATCCGCCCAGCTCTTTGTAACGCCTTTCGACGATCGCCGTGTTTTCTTCGACGGGGACGACGACATCCGCGTCGCCAACAATATGCAACAACGGCACGCCGGCGTCGGCCAACGGTTTGAGGTTGTCGATTGGATTGTTCTTGTACTCCAATCCTTCGGCTTCCGTCAGACCGTGCGCATCCAAACACTGTTGCCACGCTGCACCGCCACCTTGCCCTTTCCCCTTTCCGCCCGGCCAGCTCTTGAAATCGCAGACCGGCGCGTCGCCATAGATGCAAGCGAGTTTGTCAGGATTCGCTGCCGCCCAGTTGTAAATGATCAAGCCGCCGCGGCTCATTCCTTCCAACGCCGGTCGCTTCGAAAGCCGGTGCCGTTCGGTCATGACTCTGTAAAAGGCGTTCCAATGCTGGACGGATTGCGGGTTGCCAAACAAACCGCCGACATCACAGTACGCCAGATGAAAACCCTCGTTCAGCAAGGCGATATCGGCCTGCGGCTCATGCCCAAAGAACCGGGCTCGCCAAATCCAGGGTCGACCCTCCGCCACGCTTTTCGGCACGACGACCCAACATTTCCGCCCGTCGACGGTAAAGTCGTAACGATCAAAACCGTTTCACTTGGACTGTTCGCCGTCAAACTTGGCGACCGAATCTGAAGTCAACAGACGCTTGATTGTCGACAGAAACAGCTCTTCACACGGACCAGCGAAGGCATAGGTTTGCTCGTAGCCTCCGCGATCGGTGTAGATGCGGTCGCCACCGATGTAGCCCATACCACAGTCTCCGTAGCCGGCGACGCAAACGAATCGGTCACGTCGCATTTTCTGAGCGGCGAGCTGAAACTGCACGAACGGCTCGCCCGGAAGATGGAGCATCTTCACGCGTCCGATCGACAGACAACTCAGCTCGATGGGCTTAGCTGGTTTGGCCTTCAGACGCTCGATCCAGGCCAGAGCAATCGCCGCCTTGCGGCGTTGGCTAGAGTTCGACTTCGGATCGTCGAGGATGCGCCGGTTCTCGGACTCGCCAAAAGCCTCGTCCGTTCGCGGCGGAAACGTCATTGGTGCGACGGACCAGTTTATCGGATCGACGAGTGTTCGTTCGATGTTGGCAATGCTCTGCTCGATTCCGCTTTGCAACCGTTCGGTCAACTCCGCACGCGCTTGCCGCGAGCCATCATTGTACTTGCCAAAGGCAACATCTCCGCCACAGCCAGTCAGGTAGAGCTGAAACACACCGGTTTCTTTCTCAAGCCGTTCACAAATGATGCCGGGCACGTCGTAGCTTGCTCGGCCATCGCCGTAAAAGCTCTGCGGATGTGATGCGTAGTAGTACATGTAAGCGACCGAGCGTTCGCCGTCATGCAACGAGACGGTTCGCACCCACGGATCAATCAGTCCCTCTGGCAACTCCCGCAGCGCAGGCAATGACTTCGTATTGCTGCTCCGCGCGTGAATCGATCCATCCTCGCGCTGGAGCCTGCGATTCGACGCGACTCGCTCAACCTTGGCCTTGCCGGTTCCGATGTGAGTCACCCGCTGCCAGTGTGCGTGGCTGTCGCGAATCGCCGCAGTGAGCTTTTTAGCGACATCAAACAGGTAATCAGACGTCGCAATTCGTCGCGGATTATCTTCCTTGAACTCGAAGCGTTGGGCTGCCGTGTCGATCGCAGGAGCCGTATGTTGGTGAAGCGCTTGCAACGCCACATGCGACTGGGGAACGCCGGCCGCTTCCCCAATCGCTTGCCGCAGAAAGTCGTATGAATCGTTGTGCACCTCCATCAGATCGAGTGTGCAAATGACACACGATTGGCCCTCATCTTTGAAGATAATTCCGCGGGCCAACAGCGGATGCTCGGCGGTTTCCAGAATCGGAATAAAGCCTTGCCCGACCGGCTGGCCCAACGGAGGCGTGATGTCGACGGAGAACGTCGCGACGCGTAAGCCTTCATTCGCTTCCGCTGGCTCGCACAGAACGAGCAATAGAAATGCAAGAAATGCCAGCCTCAAGATTCTCATTAGTGCGA
>CAUYYY010000366.1:0-2649 GCA_963577165.1 Planctomycetota bacterium
TCCACTCGCCACCGATGCAAAACGACTTGCGCCAATTCCGACCCGAAAATATTTCAGAAAAAGTCGTTTTGCCACATCGTTGGGGAACTTGGGGTAGGGGGGCCGGGTGGCACTGCTGGCTTGCCCAGCAGTAATGTAGGGTGGGTGGTTCTGTCGGCGGAGCCTGTGGACTACATCTCTCAGCGTAGCCGCCGACAGGTTCACCCACCGTGACTTGATTGCTCTCCGCAGAAGGTGTGTGAATCTGGCGGCGATCCGCCTCTCCTATCAGACAATACTCTGTGAGCCGCCAGAACCACCCACCCTACAACTCCAACTCCAACTCCGCCGTCTGCTCCGACGACAGATAGCCGTCTCCCGTCCAATCGCGGGCCACGTTGTATGCGCGGACGAGCGCCGCCAGCCGGTCGGACGAAAGCGCGGCGCGAGCATCGTCGGGCAATGCCTGGCTGAGAAACCGCTCGGGCAGCGTGTCTTCGTCGGGTGTCCAGCCGGCGAGGATGTTGAACTGTTTCTTGGCGTTCACAATCCGCTGGGCCGTCGCGCGAAGCTCGTCGGCCGTGGTGTCCCAGCCGGTGACTAGGTGTAGCATCTCGGCCATCTCGTCCCAAAATTCGTCAAACACACCGCGGAGAAACTTGCAGAGGATCAGCGAGTCGATCAGCGTGGCCCGATCTTCCGTCTCGACGGCCAGCCGCGCCGCCTCGGGCCGCACATCGCGGCGATCGACATCGTCCGAGAAATCGACTTCGTACGCGCCCGAGCGATTGTGGTCGGCGCCTCGCGTACCGACGGCGAAACCAAGAGCCATGGTTTGCAGCGCCCGAGGTTCGTAGCCGGGGATTTCGAGGCCCTTCACCTGCGGTGCAAAGTGGATCGTGTCGTGACCGATATCAAGGGCCAAATGCCGACTGCCCTGGGCCAGCCGGTTGCCCAGCGCTTCGCGGTTACCAATGAGATCGATGGCGCGGAGCAGCGCAGCGCCGTCGCCAAAGCGAAGCCACGGTTCGTCAAGAAATTGCCGCTCGACACACTCCATGGCAAAGGCGATCGTGCCGCCGGTGCTGATCGTGTCGATCCCCAACTCGTCGCAGCGACGCGATGCGCGAAGCACGACGTCGGCGTCGTCGATGCCGCAAAGCGGTCCCAGGGCGAAAAGGTTTTCATATTCGAGGCGGACACCGGCCGACGATTCGTCACCAGGATCGTCGAGTGAGTAAATATGTTCGCAGCCGATCGTGCAGGCGACGCACGAGTTGCGAGCCTTTTCGCGAGTAGCCGACAGTTGCTCGGGCGAGAGAACGGCTGCGGCCTCGAAGCTGCCCTGCTGGAAGTTTCGGGTGGGCAGCGCGTGCAGCCGATTGAAGACGAGCAGGTTCGAGGCCGTGCCGAGCTCTCGGTATTTGGCTGTGGCCGGGCCGAACGACTTTTCCGAGATCGACTTGGCCAGCGCAACGAGTTGCTGCGGATGAGCCCAGTCGGAGCGATGCGTGCCGCGAATGGCCACGGCCTTGATGTTCTTGGCGCCAAGCACGGCACCGCTGCCGCCACGGCCGGCATGTCGTCGGTCGTGCGAGATGGTGGCGTAGTGTACTTGCCGTTCGCCGGCCGGACCGATCACCGCAGTTTTGAATTCGTTGCCGAAGCGCTCGCGGAGCGCGCTTTCGACTTCGGGAATGGTTTGGCTCCAGAGCGTGCCGGCCGGTTCGAGCCGCACACGACCGTCGTCGATCACCAGAATCGACGGTTCCGCAGCCCGGCCGACGATCACCAGTGCGTCGTAGCCTGTTTTTTTGCCGGCGATCGCCAGGCCGCTGCTGGCCAGCGAATCGTTGATGCGTCGGGTGAGCGGGCTGCGACTGACCACGGCAAACTTGGCCGACGTAGTGAGCGGACTGCCGACCAACGGGCTAAACACAAAGGCCAGCGGCGCGGCGGCATCGAGCGGTTCGATCCGTGCAGCGCCTTCGCGGAGCATGAGGTAAGTGCCCAGGCCGCTGCCGCCGAGGAACCGGCGCAGCGTCTGCGGGTCGAGCGAGATCGACTCGGCGCAGCCAGTCGTCACGTCGATACGCAAATACCGACCGTGAAAGCCGAACGTCGAAGGTGTTTCTACTGATTCGTTCATTGCTTTCCGCTCTTCGCTCTCCGCCCTCTCACCCTCCCGCATCGGCCGAGAGGATCAGCAAGCACGCGCCCTCTTCGAGCGGTGTGTCAGGGTCGGTGACAAACCGGTCCCCGGCCAAGCTGGCCATGGTGCCTGGCTTCAAGCTTCGGTCGTCGATGCACGTCTCGGCTAGGTCCGGAAACCTTCGAGCCAGGTCGGCTAGCACGTCGCCCAGATTGGCGCCGGTCGCGGTTGTCACAGCGACGCCGGCCCGAGCACGCGGAATGCCGAACAACTCAACGGTAACATTCATGATGCGGTCATGCTTGATAAACAGAAGTAGAGTACGAGACCTCATGATACCCCGTTTTCACTTGGCTGAGAACTTGGGGCCGCATATGTACGCAGATAAATACGGATTCGTAGGCCGCGAACAAGCTCCGCGCAGCAGCGGCAGGCGTAAGGTGGGCCGAGCAGCACGAGGCTCACGCGTATCGTCAGCTCCGTAGCTCCGTAAGATGTGTGCTCACACCCATCTTCTC
>CAUYYY010000367.1:0-2644 GCA_963577165.1 Planctomycetota bacterium
TGAGCAGATTTCCATTGAACCGAAAATCTCTTTCGCGCGTGAAATGTATCTGGGCGTGACGTGGGATACGGCCGCCAAGTTGCCCGTCGCGCTGCTGAATCTCTCTGGCGGAGTCGATATCGAACAAGCAGATGACCAACAAGTGCAGCGATGTCTGTTTGACCCGTTCCGAGGCCTCAGCGCCTACCAGGGCCGTGAACTGGCTTGCTCGGCAGGCTTGACTGGCAAGACGATGATTGCGGTCGGCGAAATGTTTGCGAAGCTGGCCAAAGCGTTTTTAATGATCGACGCGGTAACCGTTGAGATCAATCCGCTGGTCGAAACCGACGACGCACAGCTCGTGGGCGTGGATGCACATATCGAAATCGAAGATGACGCCCTGTTTCGCCAGCGACATCATCTTGAAAATCTGGGTCTCGAAAAACTGGGCGAACTACCTTCGTCCGGATCGGCTCGGCCGGCGACGCAGCTGGAACGCGAAGCGCAGCGCATCGATTCGATGGATCATCGAGGCGTGGCGGGGCGCGTGGTGGAGTTCGACGGCGATTTGGCTCTGTTGATCGGCGGCGGAGGCGCCAGCCTGACCGTGTTCGATGCGATCCGTCGTCACAGCGGCCGGCCGGCCAATTATTGCGAAGTCGGCGGCAATCCGACCCAAGAAAAAGTTGCCGCGCTCGTCGAGCTGCTACTTTCAAAGCCTGGCGTACGCAAGTTGGCGGTCATCATGAACGTGGTCAATAACACCCGTGCCGATGTGATGGCCAAAGGCATGCTGCAAGGCATCCGGCAGGCGGGCCTCGATCCGGCCAAGGTGGTCAGCGTGTTTCGGATTCCTGGTTCTTGGGAGCAAGAGGCCCGCGAGATTCTTTCTAGCGCCGGCATCGAAGCCCTCGGCCGAGAGATTTCACTCGACAGGGCGGCTCAGTTGGCCGTCGAACGGATGAGCGAATATGTTGCTTGATCCCGACGCAGGAATTTTGGTCCAGGGCATCACCGGCCGCGAGGCTTCAGCCATGGTCTCGGACATGCTGGACTACGGCAGCCGGATCGTTGCTGGTGTGACACCAGGCAAAGGGGGTCAGGAAGTTCACGGGGTAAGAGTATTTGATACGGTACGTGACGCGGTAACCCAATGTCAGGTGACTATCAGCGTAGTCTCCGTGCCCGCGCCGGCCGCGCTCGATGCGACGCTCGAAGCAATGGCCCGCGGCATTCAGTTATGCTTGATTATGACCGAGCGGGTGCCGCGGCTCGACACGTGCAAAATCCTCCAGGTGGCCCGACAGCGCGGCTGCACGGTGATCGGACCCAACACGCTCGGATTGATTCGACCGGGCATTGCCAAGCTCGGTACGATCGGGGGCCGCCTCGACAATGTCAAGCGATCGTTCACGCCGGGCCGTGTGGCCATTCTTTCGCGTAGCGGTGGCATGACCACAGAGATCGCCAGTTTTCTGACCAGCCACGGCATCGGCCAGTGCTTGGCAGTTGGGGTCGGCGGCGATCCGATGGTCGGTTCCAACTTCACCGATCTGATCACACTACTCGAAGATGATCCGTCGACCGACGCAGTAGTAATCTACGGCGAGCCGGGCGGAACGGCCGAGGAACAACTTGCCGAACATCTCAAAGAGCATGGCACACGGCTGCGGATCAATGCTTTTTTGTCAGGCCGATTTGTCGACGACCTGGAAGGTGTCCGTTTCGGACATGCGGCCGTCATCGTCGAAGGGGGCCGCGGCTCGGTGCGTGGCAAAGCAGCCGCCCTGCGCGAGGCGGGCGTCTTCGTCGCTGAAACATTTGACGACATCCTCACAGGGTTAGCATCATGAGTGAATTCTGGAAAACACAGATCAGTCATGTTCAGCCGGACGAGATACTCGTTCGTGGCTATCCTATAGAGCAGTTAACCGAGGCGTATAGCTTTGGCGAGGTGGTCTATCTGCTGCTGACCGGTGAGTTGCCTTCAGGCAAGCAAGGCAAACTGGTTGAGGCGATTCTCGTCACGTCCTGCGATCATGGCTTGGCCTCGCCCAGTGTCGACGCGGTGCGATTCGTGGCGTCGAGCGGTGTTCCTCTTCAAACAGCCGTGGCCGCCGGCGTAAGCGCCATTGGCCAGTGGCACGGCGGGGCGATCGAACCATGTGCTCGAATGCTTCAGCAAGCAGTCAAGCAAGGCCAAGCGGCAGTGGAGCTGTTCGCCGAATTGCGAGCTGCCGGACAGCGATTGCCCGGCTTCGGCCACCGTGTTCATGCGTGTGACCCACGCGCCGTTGTTCTTCTTGATCTGGCTGACAAGTGGGGCCTGCTGGGTCCGCACACAACGCTGGCTCGCCAGCTCGAAGAGGCCAGTGAACCCGTCCTGGGCCGACACCTCAACATGAACGTCGACGGTGCCATTGCGGCGCTGATGTGCGACATGGAAATCGACCCGGCGTTGGGCAAGGCATTTTTCATCATCGGCCGCGCGCCAGGCTACGTGGCCCATGCCCATGAACAAGTAACGCAAGAGCGACCGTTCAAAGCAGCGGATCCAAGCGACATCACCTACACCGGCCCAGCCAAGCGGCCCGTACCCAAACGAACAGCGCCGCCGGGCGACGATTGAATCGAATAAAACAACAAAAATAGACCACGGAGTCAC
>CAUYYY010000368.1:0-2644 GCA_963577165.1 Planctomycetota bacterium
TGATAGGCGAAAAGTGTTACGTGCCATTGTCGGCCGCATTCGCCTCTTTGAGGGCCCGATTCTTTAGGTCCCCGAACAGTTGTTCCAAGGCCGTCTCATTCAGTTCGGTATACTCGCCGCCATCGAGCTGCTTTCGGCTTTCAGTGAGACGGTCGATTAGCTCTTGCCGTTGTTTCAGCAGATCGACCCCGGCGTCGAGTGCCTCGGTGCGATCATGAAACGTGCCCCTGGCAATTTCGCGAACAATGAACTGCTCATTCTCAGGAGATATATCGATACTCATCTCTGTACTTTACTTCGAGCAGGACCGACGATTTAATGATCCAATGAACGAGAAGCAACACCTGTAGCTTTAGCCTACCATGTCGCTTGGTGTCCGGTCAAGCAACAGATCACGCCTGACCGAGCAATCGTGCGTAAACCGCAGCAGCCGGAGCGGCCAAGGTAGAGTAGAATGGAAAGATGCCCGGGCCTTGCGAGACGTTACTGGTTCCCAAGCTCCGCTTTGGGACCGGTGTCCGCGAAGCTCTGCTTCGCATCCGAAACCAAAACAGCGAGAGCAAAGGGAAAAAGCTTTGAAGCGGAGCTTCCAGGAGGGCGTTCCCAAGCAGAGCTTGGGAACGAGTCAAAGGTCCGCGAATTATTTGGAAGAGAGCATTGTTCTGTGTTTTCACCGCCTTTGACTCATGGCCTGCTGCTGCTCCTTGCCGTTGTTCTGCTGCTCTCGGGCAGCCGCGACGCGCTGGCCATTGAGCAGGTCGAGTTTACGCGGGATGGTCGGACGTTGCGTGTCGAAGGTCGCGTACGGGTCGAGGCGACCGATGGTGGGCTATTGCTTGAGTCGGCCGATGGCACTTTGTGGACCTTGCAACCGGACGAAATACGACAGCGCACACGTGACAGCCGGCTACCACGGCCGTTGACGAAAGAGGCGATCGAGGCGCATTTGCTTGAGCAGTTGCCGGTCGGCTTCAAGGTGCATCGGACGAAACACTATCTGGTCTGTTACAACACGTCTTACGATTACGCGAAATGGTGCGGGTCGCTGCTCGAACGGTTGTATCGTGCGTTTACCAACTATTGGATCCGGCAAGGCTTTGAGCTGTACGAATCGTCCGGACCGCTGGTGGTGATGGTTTTCGCCGATGCGTCGTCGTATCGAGCGTACGGGAAGGACGACCTCGGCAGTGCTGCGAATCAGATCATCGGTTATTACAGCCTGCGGACGAATCGGGTGTCGATGTATGACCTGACGGGCAGTGAGTCTTCACGAGGCTCGAAAAACCAACGTGGCAGCGCGGCCGAGATCAATCGCCTGCTGTCTCGAAGCGCAGCGATTCCGCTAGTGGCGACCATCGTTCATGAGGCCACGCATCAAATCGCGTTCAACTGTGGGCTGCACGCACGCTACGCGGACGTTCCGCTGTGGTTGAGTGAGGGGTTGGCGGTCTACTTTGAAACACCGGATCTAAAGAGCAAGAAGGGCTGGCGGGGCATCGGCGCCGTAAACCGTCCCCGGCTGGCAACATTCCGGGCGAATCTGGCGACGAGGCCGGCTGGATCGATCGAGATTCTGCTGGCCGACGACCGCCGTCTGCGTGACCCGCAAACCGCGGCGGTTGCATACGCCGAAGCCTGGGCGCTCAACTACTTCCTCATCCGCCATCGACCGAAAGAATACACGGCGTATTTGAAGATGGTTTCGGAAAAGGAGCCGCTGATTTGGAACACGCCGGAGGAACGCATCGAGGAGTTCAAACAGATTTTTGGTAATGATTTGGACCAATTAGAGTCAGAGTTTCTGCGATATATGCGGAAAGTGCAGTAATCGTCAGGCGATGTGGAGCGTCTGTTCGACGCGGCGGATCGCTTCTTCCACCTGGCAGGCGTCTTCGGCCAGCGCCATGGATGCCTGCTCACTCATCCAACGCTCGACCTTCTTGCTGGCCGACACGACCGTGCTGTGGCTGCGACGGCCGAAGAACTCGCCGATTTCGCTCAGCCCGGCCCGAGTGTGTTTGCGCGCCAACCACATGGCCAGCATCCTCGGGTGACTGACCGATTGGCTGCGCCGAGGTGAGCTCAGGCCTCCGGGAGTGATGCCGAACACGTCGCACACGGCGCGTTGAATATCGGGCAACTGCACCAGTCGGGCGACATTGCCCATGAGGTCCGCCAAGGCGGACTCGGCCAGCGTCCGGGTCACCGGCTGGGCGTGGGCCAAACTGGTTGCCTGCAATCGGTGGAGGGCACCGGACAGCTCGCGGGCCGTGGCGGTGATCTGCGAGGCAACGAATGTCTGCACGTCGTCAGGAATCTCGACCTCCAGACGCGAGCAGAGTTGGCGAACAATATCGCGTCGGGTGGCAAAATCGGGCGGATCGATCGGACAGACGAGGCCGGCGGTCAAACGGGCCGTAAGTTCGGGACCCAATCGGCCCAACTGGGCTGGCGAACGGTCGGCAGTAAACACGATCTGCCGTCCTTCGCGTTGCAAGGTGTCGATCGTGTGGAGGAGTTCTACGAGTGTCGCTTTCTTGCCAGCAAAGAATTGGAGATCGTCGATCAACAGCAGATCGACGCCACGGTACTTGCGGCGGAAGTTGGGCAGGCCACCTCCGTTGAGTGCTCCGAGAAAAAGAGT
>CAUYYY010000369.1:0-2622 GCA_963577165.1 Planctomycetota bacterium
GCGAGTTGGAGGCGTGGGCCAGCGGCGAGCCGCAGCGCCATCGACACGCCGCCGCCGAGTTCAAGGCGTGTGTTCGAAGCGTTGACGACAGTATCGGCATCCACTTCGGTGATCTCCACGCTCGTAATCTCCACGCGCAGGTTGCCGAATGTGGCAAAGCGCACCATCGACGCCCGGGGCGCCAGGCGGTCCCCCACCGCATCCGCGGCCCTCTGATTCGAAACGTGTACCGTTACTTTGATCAGCCCCTTATGCCGCTCCAACAGGCGCCGCATCTGTCGGGCGGCATCGATCGGCGAAATTGGCGTGCCGGCCTCGGCGCACAAATCTACCACCACTTCGGACGCGCCCTCTAAGGCAACGGAGAAGCTCAGCGATGTCGCTGTGATCCGCGAGCACGACGTCCGCGCCGCCACCCGGGCCGATGTGAACGGTAGGGTGAAGAAATTCGGTCATTGGTCCTCGCAGCGCTCTGTGAGCGGTCCGGCGAAAGCCAGGAACATTCGGCAGTCTCAGACTGACCCTTTCACTGGGTCCGCGTGAAGATTAGAGCAGGCCGGCGGCGAGTGTTGGCCACCGCCGGTGAGGAATGCGTGTGAGGATCTAATTGACGACGTATTTCGAGGCACCACCCGTGCGCGACCCGAGATTGTTGCTCAGCAATGATTCGGTCCCTCCGGCCCCACTCAGCATAACCCACTGCGTGGCTTGACTGTTGGCAGCGGCGATGGCGTCGGCCAAATTTTCTCACATCAGATCTTGGATCGCCCCGCTTCTCCCTGGCGTCTCGATTTCTGAGTCCTCATGTACGACGTTTGAAATTCGGCTGACAACTACATTTTGCCAAATCGATCAAAATCCCGTTTCGGGATAACCGGTTTGGGGTTGTCTGTTCTCTTTATTCATCCGGAAGAACTCGGGCCCGTTTTCCGAATTGATGAATCGCATTTGCTTTCCGCCGAATTGCTCACGCAGGGCTCGATTTTCCGCCCGTAGATATCCGCTCACGTCCTGTTGGCGCCGGTTCACCCATCCGGCGAAGAGCACCATCAGAAACTGGAGGGGCAACGCGTTCATAGACTCCATCTTAGACCAAACAGATCGCGAGAATTGGGCCGAAAACGACAACTGCAGCTGGCCGCAAGGGCCTGGAAACGTGACTGTTCTTGCTCGACCGATTTTTCGCACACTACGCGGAAGTTCCAGAGGGAGGAAGTTCAGTCCCTGGTAAAGAGGTCGGCTTCAGCTTAACGCAGGCCATATCGAGCATGCCGTAGCTGAAGCCTACTACCTTCTCCCCTTCGAAGCGCATCCGCATCTCGCGAACGACTCGTTCGTCGGGGAGTCCGCCGGCCTTCGATTCGCAGAATCGCGCAAGAGGCAGCTGCATTCAATCTGCATCTCGCCACGCGTAGTTGTAGTGAAGACGACCGGTTCGGCGTAGCCCAACGGTCCATGTTTCGAATGATGGCCTCCGCCTTTTCGGCCATCCCGGACTATGGGTCTCTCCCAATTTGTCCACAAGTTCGCATGAGCTAAATTCATCTCTGGAACAGGTGGTATCAGAAGGTCATGGGTTTCAATCTCAAAATCGCGAGTGCGGGCAGCGAGAACATAGATAGAAGGATGGTCGCAAGCGTGCTGGCGACCACTTCATGGCTTGAACTTGTTACCCCAGAGTCAGATCCCCACTACGGCGAAGATTTCTTCGTCATCGCGTTCAGGTATGAAGGCGAAACCCTTAGCGGCCGCGTCGACATCGTAGACGCGCCGGGCGACACCGAACACAATACCTCTTGGCTTTCGTTCAGGTTCTCGTCGGCCAGCCCACCATCGCTAATGCTTCGGTTCATGCGCTCTCTCTTCAAGTTGGCAGACGAACTCAAGATGCAGGTCTGGATTGATGAACAGGTGCTTGATCCGACTGATGCATCCCGTGCCCTATTCCAACTCCGGGAGAGCGGAGGGCTCGTGGATCGATTGTTTGGGCAGACTGGAATTCCATCCGACGATTAGCGGAATTCTGCCCGTTCTCAAGATTCGTCTGCCGGCCCTCGATTGGGCGAATCACGTCGGCTGCCAAAACTCGGCCCAACGCAATTCAACGTCAAACCGGTGATCTGTCTCGTAGCCGAAACCTCTCGGATCGGTCGCGTAGTGTGCCAAAACTAGACCGAACAACTAAGCAGCCCTGCAATGGTAGTTGTGGGTTTACGCTTTCTCTTCGAGAATCGCGACAGTGCGCCAATCTTCTTCGCCCGAGCAGAATTGGTTCAACGCGGAGCGAAACACGACATCCCCCGATCCAACGTTCGCGAACAAAGTCATGCAGGATCTGAATTTCATATTATCCGGACTACCGAAAATCTGGGCGAGGCTCGAACCTTCGCCATTCAAGGCGAGCTGCGTACATTGCCGAAGCCGCGGACCAAGCACCTCATGCTCCAGATATGCCACGGCCTCTTCTCGCGACGAGATAGAAAACTTTTGTGATATCGAACTCGAACCTAGACCTTCGATCTGTGGAAACACATACCAAATCCAATGTGACCGTTTTCGTTGGTTTCCGAGTTCTTCAAGCACACGGTCGAAGACTGGATCCTGAGCCTTGACAAAACGTTG
>CAUYYY010000370.1:0-2619 GCA_963577165.1 Planctomycetota bacterium
CCATATCTCGTCCACTCGCCACCGATGCAAAACGACTTGCGCCAATTCCGACCCGAAAATATTTCAGAAAAAGTCGTTTTGCCACATCGTTGGGGAACTTGGGATAGCGCACCTCGCTTCACGATTTCGGTGAATGCGGGTCTTCTCAACTTGTGGGTTGGTACTCGTCTGAGCCAACTCGCGGCGAAATATTTTCTGCTGTTTCCTCGCGTATCCCGTTACTTAAACCATCGCCGATCAAGGCGATCCGCACCGCAGCACCGCTTCGGTACGCTGCTTGCACAGATCGGTCGGCAATTGTGATGTTCTGCGCTCGAGCCGCGGCCGGCTCTGGCTACCGAGACCGAAAACTTGGGTTGGAATACTGCAAGGAGCCGCAATGATCGAATTCCAGGGGCAAGAATCCGAAAAACGTCGAGAAACGACCGACAATGTCCGTATAGAGAAGTCTCGCAGGTCGGGTCTATCACAAGCAACGCGGGTTCGCTGCCGCACGAAACGGACGACGTACGCGGGTGGAACGGGCGGCATCAGTCGTCGCCGAAATCGCCGCTGGGCATGGTAAGCCGGTCGTGAAGCGAGCGGCAGAAATGTTTGTGGCATGGGCCCCTGGCCCGTGTAGATTCACGGGCCGGGAGCCCGTGCTACGGTAGGTTTTCATCGGCCACCGACTGATCACTTAAGCAATTTTTTCAGTTCCGTCTCGAGTTCGGTAATGTGGATATTGCGGTGATTCACGCGGCCTTTTGCGTCAACCAGAATCATTGTGGGCAGCGTGAGAATACCCATCTCGTTCGCTGGCCGGCTGTCCAAGCCACCTTCCTCATGGATGTGCGGCCAGGGTAGTTTCCGCGACTTGATCAACTCCAACGCATCGCGGCGACCGTTGTCAAGGTTTACCCCGATCACCGCAAACCCTTTGCCAGCATATTTCGCGTACAGCTCCTTGATTCGGGCCATGTCGGCCTTACAGGGCTCGCACCAAGTGGCCCAGTACTGCACGAGCACGACCTTGCCACGATACTTACCTAGATCGACCGGCTTGCCGGTCAGACCTTCGCCACGGAGCTCCATTGTCTTGCCAGGCGAACGCAACCGCCGCTGGGCACCGGCCGCCTTTCGGCCAGGCTCCGACGTGGGAAATCCGCGGACAATCTTTGCGTACCACTTCTGCGCCTCGTCCGTCCTGCCAGCAAATTCTTCAGCAATCGCCAGTTGCAACAGCGCTTCGGCCGAGTCGGGACTCTTGGGAAAGTCCTTCACGAATTTTTGCAGATCTTTAAGCCATTGCTCTTGGACCTTGGCAAAGTCCGCATTTTTTGCCTGCAAGCTCTGGCCATACTCGGCCGTCATGCGGCGAAATCTGACATAAGAGCCCAACTCCTCTGTCGCCTTTTTCTTCAGAAGTCGTGCTTCTAGTTCATGAAGCCGTTTCAAGCCGCCGCTGAACGTGCCCGTCTGTACGGCGGCGCTAACCATGTCGGCCATCTGTCGGATCCACTGGTCATGTTGCTCAGTCTCTTCGGCGTTGGCCGCCAAACGCGCTAACAGGTCAGCCTGCTGGACGTAGATCTTTTCCTGCTGCGAGGGCGTGGCGCTGGCCGCCTGGGCGTCGAGCTTTTCTAGCTGAGCCATCATGGCCCGCGCTTCTTTGCTCGGACCACCTTCCGCCAGCTGGGGAGTCTCGGGCCTCGGCGAGTGCGATGCCTGGAAAAAACGATTGCCGCCGGTCGGATCGGACTCGATGCCGGTCTCAGGCACACCGATCAACCGCCAGGCCCCGTCGACGTGGACCAGCGTGCCGACATGAATCTGGTGATGCTTGCCACCCGTTTCCACTAATGCCGCAATGTTTTCATAAACGAGGAGATCCTTCTTCGAGCCGCGTGTGCCGGCCGGCACCACGCCCGGCTGGCTGCCGCCAAAATCGACGAACTTGCCCGTTTTTTTTAGGTCCTTTTGCCCTTTTGCAAAACTCCGAAAGCGACTCGGTGCTTTCACCAACGCTTCGCCTAGCTGTTTGGCGTGCTCGGCGCCAAGTCCGAGCGCTTTCAGCTCGTTGCCGCTGAGCAGCAGCCGCTCAAAACGTGCCACGTCGCGGGTTCGCAGGGCGGCAATCAACTCGGCCGTGGCCTCTTCGGCCGAGATCGCTTTCCACGAATCGATGCGGCCGTCCTCGTTGCGATCGATACCCCAACGAGAACCTGCCGTGTGAAACCAGCGGTATTGGTCGGCTTTGCTGTTGAAGTTGCTGTCGATATCGCGATATATCTCCAGGCCTTCGCGAAAGTAACTCCATCGATCGACCACATTATCACCGTTCGTGTCGGCAAAAATTCGCAGCGTCCGCCCGTTCCCATCGCGGACCACCCAGGCAGTATGACCATCCTGCTTCTCTGCCTGAATCGTGCAGTCCTTGATCTCCCCGCTGCTCGGTCGGTCATATTCCACGCTCTGTTGGACGGGCGATAGTCGGATCGCCTGCTTGACCGTCGGGGGAGCCGCCGCCGTAACGCCGACCGAAATCGACCAAACCAGACCAGCCACGATGCCCCTCTGCCACGGAATCGAAAATCGTGAGTCGTTGGGAGTAACGCCAGCCATGAGCTTGCTTCCTGC
>CAUYYY010000371.1:0-2615 GCA_963577165.1 Planctomycetota bacterium
CGGCTCGGCCGCAGATGATGCCGCCGGTGGGAAAATCGGGACCCGGTATGATTTCCAGAATTTCGTCGATCGAAATGGCTGGGTTGTCGATCATCGCGATCACGGCTCGGCAAACCTCCGCCAGGTTGTGTGGCGGGATCGAGGTGGCCATGCCGACCGCAATTCCGTTGGCCCCATTGACCAGCAAGTTGGGATATTTCGACGGCAGGACGACCGGCTCTGTGTGGCGTTCGTCATAGGTTGGCACGAAGTCGACCGTATCGAGCTTCAAATCATCGAGAAGCATCGAGGCGAAAGATGACATCCGGGCTTCGGTATACCGCATGGCGGCTGGCGGGAGGCCGGCGATCGAACCGAAGTTACCCTGCTTGTCGATCAGCACGTGGCGCATGTTCCATTCCTGGGCCATGCGAACGAGTGTCGGGTAGATAACACTTTCACCGTGAGGGTGATAGTTTCCGCTGGTGTCGCCGGAGATCTTGGCGCACTTGACTCGGTTGGCGCCGGGCGTCAAATTCAGATCGTTCATGGCGACGAGAATCCGACGTTGCGAGGGCTTGAGGCCGTCGCGGACATCGGGCAGCGCACGGCTGACAATGACGCTCATGGCGTATGTCAGGTAGCTATCTTTTAGCTCGTCTTCAATGGATCGATCGATCAAATGCTTTGCGATTAGCGGATGGGCAGCGTCGCCGTTGCCATTGCCGTCCGCGGGCTGATCGATCGGGGAATCCGGGTCATTTTCGTCAGTGGACACGCCGTTTGCGTCCTTTCGCCAGTGCGAGTCGCCCGGACCAGTGCGCCGGGTATGCCAGTGTACCGGGAATGAAGGTGCCTAGAGGAGTGGCCCTGGACTGCCTTCCCAAGACGCCCCAAGATGTGTTTGCAAAACCCCGAATATACCGTTTTTCCAAGGGTTTCACAACGGGTTAGGCCTTTCAACGGACAGGCCGCAAAGGCGGTCATTCGCCCTGCTTTTGTGGGCTGTTTTCGCACCTCCTGCTACCAGCACCCCGGCTGCTTTCCAACACCCTGTCCATCAGAAGCAGCCGGGATGCTTTCTGCCAGTGGCAGTCGGCCTCGCTAATTCTTCAGCCGGAACGTAGAATGGCGCCTTGTAAGGACTGGCTTAAAACCATCGGAAAACCATTCTGGACTGGGCGACGGATGTCTACGAAAACTATGCCTGCCGAGGCAGCGTCGAGAGAGGCCGAGACGCTCGATATCGAGCTGCGCGATCCGTTGCTGGCCGCCTTTTTGGCCTGGCTGGTGCCTGGCGGAGGCCATCTATACCAAGGTCGCACGGGCAAGGGCATCCTGTTTATGGTGTGCATTCTGGGCACGTTTTTTTACGGTTTCTATCTGGGTGGCGGCCGTGTGGTCTATGCGGCGTGGAACGTGGAAGATCATCGCTGGGCGTATCCATGTCAGCTTGGAGCCGGACTTCCGGCGCTTCCGGCACTGGTGCAGGCACAACGGGCTCGGACAGGTCGCGGACCATTATGGGGGGGGTTCATGGCTCCTCCGCGCGATGGGCAAGAGTTGAGGAACTGGCACTTTCATCTTCATAGTTATTTTGAACTGGGCACTGCCTACACGATGATCGCCGGTCTGCTAAACGTGCTGGTCATCTACGATGCCTATGCCGGACCGATGATCATCTTACCGCAGCAGCGGAAGCGCAAGCCGCGCGAAGGTCCGAAACAGGATCGTCGAAAACGTGGCGGCGAGGGTGTCCAGGACAACTCGCAAGGCAAAGAATCGCAAGACGTGAACTCGCAAGACGTGGGGGCCGACGCATGAACTTGTGGTATGCGTTGCCACTTTTAGTCGCGGTGAGTCTGGTCTATTCGGCCACGCGGAACGAGCATTGGAAGCCGATTCTTTCACACGCCGTGCGGTTTGGCGTTTGGGTCGTGGGCCTCATGCTGGCCGTGATGGTCGTGCTGACCGCGATGAACTGGCTGGGATGAGCAGGGCAGGATGACGCAGCAGCCCGGCTGCTGCGGAATCGGTTTGCGAAAATCACCGAACGCTTCCGAGCAGCCGGGGTACTCTATTCGATCGTTGTTCGTAACGTTTCGCGGTGCCGTCGTGTGAGCATGATGCCGACGAGGCCGATACCCGCCAGGATGAAGCTGGCTGGCTCGGGGACAAAGACCGTATTGATCGTGTCGATGAGTACATCGGTTGCGGACATGGCCGCATCGATCCCCACGCGAATCATGCCGACATCTGAGAAATCGGCACCTGTGCCCAAGATCGTTATGAAGGACCCAAAGGGAACAAAAAACTCTGTCGAAGAGAAGAAGTGATCCTGCCGGGAAGTGAAAGGATGGCATTGGACGTATTACTTGCATCCGTCCAGACCGTGATATTTACGTCCACGGGGAGATCATCGAACACGACGTCGAATCGCATCGCGTTGGACATATTGTCGTCGGTTAGGTCGACGCCACCGAGACCGATAAAATCGTCCGCCGAACTGCTATCGTTGCCGTCCCAGGTTAAGGCCGTGCTGCCATTGGTGTCGGCTCCCAGACTGAAGCTCAAAAAGCCAGTGCCGGCACTAACCACATCGAATTCGGAAAAGACCGGCCCTGATTTCCAGGTGA
>CAUYYY010000372.1:0-2609 GCA_963577165.1 Planctomycetota bacterium
GACGTTGGCTGCTGCGGATACTGGACGCTCGAGATGTTCGCCGTTCAGCCAGTCCGAATTTATCCGGGCGTGCCGATCTGTCAGATCGTCTATCACAAGATCACCGAATATGCGAGCAAGTACCAGCACAACCGCGACATTCAACCGAGCCTGCTCTTTTAAGAACTCAATCCCGAGGCCGAGCAGGACGACGCGCAGTTAACGCTCGACTTCGGACTAGAACGCTCGCACCGCTAACCGCGCTTAATGTGCGACAGGCGGACCCAAACGCATAGAGACGTCGCCTCACCGCCGCGACTACATAATCGCGAAGTAATTCTCGACCGCCAGATCGACGAACTCTCGCGTCATGGCAAGTTCGGTCTTGGTATAGAAACGAAAATTGCGGATTTGCGCATCAGCTCTCTCGGGGTACACAACCTCGCGCCTCCTTCCGACAAGGTCTACGGCCGGCTTGGAATGACAAAGGAACAGGTCAAAGAAATCTGGACCGAGTTGGAGCCCATCCTTAATTCGGCCGTTGTCCAGGCATCGCTCTGAGAGCCGATCCGGCTTTTTCAACCGCGCCGAGCACTCAAAGTACCGTCAGCACATACATGGTCGCCAGTGCGATCTGAATCACCGCGTACGGAATGGCCGCTTTGACGAACAGGCCGAACGTCATCAGCAGCTTGTGTTTGTGCATAATCGTCACGGCCACCAAGGTCGACGCCGAGCCGATGGGCGTAATATTCCCGCCCAGGTTCGCGCCAAAAACGACCGCCCACCACAATCGGTCACCGCCATATTGCGCCAGCTCCTCCGGCGTCAATCCACCCAAGATCTTCGCCAGCATGGCCGCCAGTGGAATGTTGTCCGTCACACTGCTGGCACACGCCGAGGTAATCAACAACGCCGCCGGTCCGGCCCTCTCGCCTAAGGCCATCAGGTGCTTAAGTCCGTCGCCGATCATGCCGAGCACTTGCGCGTGTTCCATGACATTGACCACGACGAACAGCGATGCGAAAAAACCCAATAGATCCCAATCGATCGCCTGATAGAGCGTGTCGGCCACGGCCTTGTATCGAACGAGCATCATCGCAGCAAACGCCAGCGCGACAAAACCCATTCCCAGATCGCTGATCCACGGCAGGACCGACGTCGTCGCGATCGTCACGATGAACAAACCCGTCATCACGGCACCGAACCAGAAAAACGCCCCGCTCTCGATGCCGTCATTTTCGTCGAAGCTCGCTACCAGCCGTGCCGCCTCCGCCCGCTGTTGGTCGTCACTCAATCGGTGCACTCCGTTGATCTTCGCGCCCATCCATATTGTGACGATCGTTGTCATCGCCACATACGGACTTGCCTTGAGAAAGAACTCGACGAAGCTGATGCCGGCCGCCGTGCCGATGATGATGTTCGGAACCGAACTGATCAAGGTCAGCAGACCGCCGACGTTCGTCAGCAAACCCTCGGTAAGCAGGAAGCCCAGCAGCTTCTCCTTCTGGCCGAGTTTCTCCAGCGAAACCGCCGTCAGCGATCCCACAATGATCATCGCGGTCACGTTGTTCAACACCGCCGAGAAAACGACCGTCATCACCCCATAAAACGCCAGTAACAAAAACGGGTCGCCCCCCGAAGCCTTGGTCACCCGGATGGCCACCCAAGTGAACAGGCCGCTCCGCGAAACGACGTCGACAAACAGGCTCGAACCGAGAATGATCGCAATCACACCCCAGTCGATCCCCGGAATATAGACCGGCATGTGGATCCGATGCCCGTCGACGTGCAGCGGGTGCGAATCTTCGCTGCCAAGCGCCGTTTCCTCGGAGACCTCCGCCACCTCGATGTGCTCGTGCTCGCCCGCCTCGTTGGCCTCCAGGTCGCCTTCGACAGGGCCGTGCTGCTGGAGGAAATCACTGCCGACCACGATGTCGTCAAACGGCAAGATCCCACAGACGGCGCCCGCCAGCAGGCATACAACCGCGAACAAGCCGGCGATGACCGACTTCTTCGCGTGCAGCTTTTCCTCCAGAGCCAGCGAGGTAATCAGCCCAACCAGCAGCGCCGCGAAAAGCAACCGGATGCCCAACGGCAAGATCTCGTGCGCCGGGTCGCCCGCGGCCAACAGTAGTCGTGTAAATCCCACCGAGCGAGTTCCTTCGGCTATCGGCAAGCCATTTTCGTCAGTTACAGCATCAATATCGGCGTCGAGCGAAGCTCGACCGACAACGGATAGGCCAGCCCGTGCATCGCCAGTTGATCCTCGTCTTTCGTGTTCACAACCAATAGGTCGACCCGGTGCTCGTCGATCAGCCGGCGATAATCACTCAGATGGTGACCCAGCGTAACGATCTTCTCGACCTGGACCGCCACACCTTGTTGGCCGAGCACCTCGCGACACGATCGGATGTAGTCGCGCGGTTCTTTGAGCAGTTGCTTCAAAATCGCCTCGCGCGCCTCGTCGGTGTCAATCGTCGGCACCTTCGAGATCGTCTCGATATAACGATCGAATGTCGCCTCGTCCTCGACGTGGGTCAAATAGAGCCTCCCCTCCGGCTCAGTCAGCGCGACCGCATAGTTGACCAACCGGTGGTCGCCGGTCAGATGGTCGGTGATCGCCATGA
>CAUYYY010000373.1:0-2598 GCA_963577165.1 Planctomycetota bacterium
GCTTACGATTATGACCTAACCGGTAGTTCTAATTGTCGTTGGGAAAATCTGACCCTTCAAAAAACGGGAATTCTAATTGTCGCCAAGGGGAGAAACAGTTGTCGCTATACATGGGGGGTATGTATCCCTTTGTGGGGATTCAAATTCCTATCAGCCAGCACCGGACGTTTCCAAGTTCTTTCAGACAGGATAAAGACCATGAACCGATGTCACGCATTTCGTTTCGCCTCCCTGCTGACAGCCCTTTTTCTGACAACCGCAGCGGCTGCTTTTCTGTTCGTCCACCTGCCCGCTTCGACCGCCTCGGCTCAAAGCGCCACGAAAGGTGCCTCAGCGCCTCTGCCGCAAGTTAAGTTCGAGACGAGCAAGGGTGATGTGGTGATCGAGCTTTTCGAAGACCATGCACCCAACACAGTGGCCAACTTCATCAGCCTGGTGGAAAAAGGTTTTTACAACGGGCTGACGTTCCATCGGGTGATCGACGGATTCATGGCCCAGGGCGGCTGCCCAAAAGGAACGGGAACGGGCGGACCCGGCTACAACATTAAGTGCGAGTGCTACCTCCCCAACGCCCTCCGGCACGAGCGGGGTGTGATCAGCATGGCCCATGCGGGACGCAATACGGGCGGGTCGCAGTTCTTCATCAACTTCGTCAAAACACCGCACCTGGATGGCAAGCACACGGTCTTCGGTCGCGTGATCAAGGGAATGGAGGCGGTTGACCAGTTGAATCGCGCCCGGCCAGGCGTAGCCGCCGACGTAATCAAGAAGGCCACGGTCGTGCGGAAACGGAAGCACGAGTACAAACCCGATAAAGTTTAGGTGCGAGTCGCACGGACATAGTCTGAGCGATTGAAAAGGAGAACGTGATGCCGATTACGCTGCCTCCGATTTCGCGACGTCGTTTTCTGGCCGGTTCGATGGCCGCCGGGGCCAGCGTGTTGGTCGCCCGGCCGACTTGGGCAGCCGAACCGGCAACCGACGCAAATCGGTTTGCACTGCTCAGCGACACGCATGTGGCCGGCGAGCGCGACCATGTGGAACGGGGCGTCAACATGTTCGCCCACGCTCAGGAGGCAGTCCGCGAGGTGGCGTTGCTCGATCCACGACCGGCCGCCGCGATCATCAACGGCGACTGTGCGTTTCTGCATGGCAAGCAACACGATTACGAAGCGTTCGTCGAGGCCGTGAAGCCGCTCCGCGAAGCCGGCTTGACACTGCATTGCACGCTCGGCAATCACGATCACCGCGAGCGGTTTTGGAAGGCGATCCCAGCCACCGCAGGCCAGGACCAAGCGGTCGACGAGCGACATATTACGGTCATCGAGTCGGCCCGGGCCAATTGGTTCCTGCTCGACTCGCTCGACTTGACGAACGCCACGCCGGGCACACTGGGTGCGGACCAGCTAACATGGCTCGCACGTGCTCTGGATGCTCGAACGGACCGGCCCGCACTGGTCATGCTACACCATCCGCCCGATCCTGAGTTGAACCGAGGCGGATTGACCGACACGGGCGCGCTGCTGGAGGTGCTGATTTCGCGACCGCATGTGAAGGCCTATTTCTACGGCCACAACCATGTGTGGATCCGTCGCCAGCAGCAGGGTTTGCATTTGGTGGGCCTGCCGGCGGTGGCCTATACCTTCTCGCCGGAACAGCCGAGCGGCTGGATCGACGCGCACCTAACCGACACGGGCATAACGCTCGCGTTACGCTCAATTGACCCTACCCATCGCCAGCACGGCGAAAAAGTCGAACTGTTGTGGCGATCGTAATGGGCGCGGTGAATCATGCGGCGACGCCTGCCGCTATTTTAATTCGGCAGGTTCCGCACTCAAGCGTGCCAGGCGGATGTTGCGAAAGTCGATTTGCATGTCGCGATTCGGGTGAAGCTGTAAACCGACAGGGCCTTTTGCGATCGCGCTGTCCGACTGATATCGCAGCACCTGCTGGCCGCTGAGCCAGACGGTATAGACATCGCCGCGGGCTTCGACGCGCATCGTGTTCCAATCGTCCTTTTTGAGAAGCTCCGCAACGCCTTCCGCTTCGACCGGATAGTTGCCCTTGCTACCGATGTAAGGCGAGCCGGTCATATCGCGTTTCATCAGGCCCGAGATGCCGATTTGGATTTACTCTTTGTCGTCGCGGAGAAAGATGCCTGAGTTGATAGAGCCGGGGCCCATGCGAAAGTCGAACTCAATGATAAAATCTTCGTACTTTTCGGTAGTCCAAAGTATGGTGCCCTTTTTGTCTGGACCGCTCTTGGCGGTGAGCACGCCGTCGTGATGGGTCCACCAGATGTTGTTCTGGGGCACTTTCCAGCCGGTAAAGTCGCGGCCGTTGAAGATCTTCTCCAGTTGGGGTTGCTCGGCATGTGTGAGCACCGCCGGGCCGAGAAACGCGAACCATGCATCAGCTATCAGCCTCAGAGTGGAGCACTGCCTGGACATGATTTGTAAAAGAACGCCCAACGAGTCAACGGAACCGCTGGTCGGCTTCGTAGTGACGGAGAAGTGAGAAATGGCCGCGTAGCGCCCCACGGTTTCTTTCTAATGTCAGGATGTCGCAGAAGCGGACTCTTTGGATACGCTAATCGCA
>CAUYYY010000374.1:0-2595 GCA_963577165.1 Planctomycetota bacterium
AGCCGTGTGCGGGAGATCCGCACGCACGGTTCGGAGGGGAGGGAGTCCGACCTAAATCGGACTTCCTTACCTCTATCGGTGATTAATGGCCGTTGGCCAATGCTAGATCGCAAACGCGCAACATCAAAGCGCGTGAGCGAGGAATGCCCTGGATTGCACCTTCGTCCTCGCTCACGCTCTCACGCTTCGGGTTAGCACTCCCCAGCCCAACCCCAAAATTGAAACTCGACAAATCACCAAGGCCGTCCCGTCCTGGATGAGTTCTCGACCGACGAATTCCTCAACAAACTCAGGTACTGCGGCTCCTGGTGACACAGCGCCTGATCCCACTGACTCACCCCGACCATCGGGGCATCGTGTGACGCTCGAATCGAATCATCAACCAAGAATCTGTTAACAAGTCCGAGCACAATGAACGTCCTAGATCGGCTTATCGAAAGGCTTAATGCGAGGCAGATTCCGTACGATGTCTCGCACCACGAACCTGTTTTCACGAGCGAAGAGGCGGCACGAATTCGAGGCACGACGTTGGCTAGCGGTGCCAAAGCGTTGATCTGCAAAGCAGACAAGCGTTTCGTGCTCATCGTCCTCCCTGCCGACAAGCGGTTAGCGAGCAAACAAGTTCGCAAGTCCGAAGCGATTCGCCGTCTGCGATTTGCCAGTCGCGAGGAAGTCGCCGAGTTAACTGGATTGCAGCCGGGATCGATTCCGCCGTTCGGTAGCTTGTTCGACCTTCCGACTTGGTGCGACGAGGGTCTGGCGTTGCAGCCGACCATCAACTTCAACGCCGGTGACCATGCGGTTTCGATCAGCATGCAGTACACCGACTTTGCGGCATTTGAACAACCACGCTGCGGCCAGTTTGCCGAGTGAAGCATGGCAACATGTGGATACTGAATCGATGACCGCCACCGATTGAAGTCGTGACGCGTCTATTGCGACAACCTGACTTGCGCTTCATCTGCCCAAGGACTGTCCGGTGCCAACCGCAGAAATTCTTGCCAATGTCCTCGTGCTTCGCCATCTCGACCCAACTCGTCGAACGTCCGCGCGAGGTGATAATGGACGTCGGGAAAATCGCTATGATGAGCGAGCGTTCCCTGGAAAGCGGCGACGGCCAACTCCAGCTCTCCCGTTTCCGCCAAGACGCAGCCAAGATTGGCACGGGCTTCGACAAAATCTTCGTCCAGCTCGATCGCCATAAAATACCGTTCGCGAGCCGCCGAGAGGTCTTCCAGCCGGTAGAGCAATTCGGCCAGCTGAAAACACAGTTCAGGGCGTGGTCCGCCCGCCGTCAGTGCGGCCCGATACATTTCGACGGCGGCCTCCAGTTGACCGGCGTCTTCGTACTTCGTTGCCATGCAGACCATTTCTTCCGGCGAGGAAAACTCGGGCTGTTCGGCCAAATGGTCTGCCAGCGAAACCGTCGGAACCAAATCGCCTAGAGCCGCCGGAGCGTCTCCATCGAGAGGCTCTTCGAGCGCATCGAAGTCGATCCGCAATTGGCCGCCGGGCTCAATCAAACCCTCGCCCAATCGTAGGAGAATCTGCTTGCCTTCGACAATCACCGAAAGCTGCGCCAAGGGACGTTCGATTTCTGGAATGTATCGTGAAAGCTGCGCGAGCTTTTTCTCAATCGCCTGCGGTGAAGCACCGGCCGCTAGGAGCTGTGCCAAGTGACGTGCCGTGGCGACTTCCTGAAAATTAAAATAGGGTAGACGGTGGACTTCGCGAGCTGGGACAATCAAGCCACGTCGGTGCCAACAGCGAATGGTCGCCACCGAAACGTCAAGCAATTCTGCCAACATGGCCGGAGTGTAAAAACGCCGAACGAATTGTTCGCCCTCGACCAATCCCAATTTCTGCCACAGCTGAGTCTCGGAAATAATCTCCAGCCGGTCCTCGCCAGCGGCCTGCCGAATCTCTTCGTCCAACAATCCTTCGTCGTCACCCAAAGGCAATTCGTCGGCACCGATCACAATGATGTCGACCGTACCATCACACTTCGAGACCGGAAGGCCGCCTAAGTCGCGCACGATTTTTTGCGCTTCACGCTTACTAACGCCGCCCATCTTGCCGATGAAACAGATGCGTTTTCCGTGAAGTGGCTGAGCAGCCTCGGTATCAATAGCCGTTGACATGAACTTGGCCGGTACGAGAAATAATGCGACCACACGTATGAATCAGTGTTGCGGTCGGCGGACTCGGTGTCAATCGGCGGGGGCCATCGACCAAGCTCAAAGACAACCCCCTGTGCACCAAGCTACCACAATTCGTCGACGACTAGTCCAATGCGAATCGGCGCAACATTAGGCCGGATCGTCGCCACCGGTGGCTGAATTCAATTCGGTATCAGCCGGTGAAGTTTCAATGGCCGGTTTGCCTGTCGGCGCGGCGTCCATCGGATCGGAGGGTTCAGCGGCTGGAGCATCAGCTGCCGCGGCATCGTCGGTGGCGGCTGCTGCATCGGTGGTTTCCTTCTTGTTGGCCTGAATGGCTTGTATGGCAACCGGGGGGCCAGCCGGGTAATAGGTTACCGTGGGAGCGAAATTCGTGACGACCGTTCCGCAGCTGTCGACGGGCACCTGCATGGCG
>CAUYYY010000375.1:0-2576 GCA_963577165.1 Planctomycetota bacterium
GCAGACTAGAAAAGGTGGAAGAATCTCCACGCACTAGACACGGGGGAGGCGCAAATTGTTAGAATAGGAAACATTCCGAGCCTGGATCGGTTCTAGGCGAAACCCAAATGGGAAATGTCGGTACCATCTGTTGCCTCTCCTTGTATTCTAATCTCCAGGTCGATCTTCCGCGTTTCGAGAACCGTCAGCTCCGCGTACACAGTTGATTGGGTGAAAGGCGAATTGTACCTTATGAGGTACGACTCTTCGAGAATCCGCTTGCCCGTTTTCGACGGCGGACATTGTATCCCCGAGAACCGGCAGGGCTGCGAGCGCCGCAGGTCTCGGCAAGCAATCTGGGAAATGTTCGATTGATGGCTTGCCCAGAGGCCCAATTCAGGACCGATGGCCGAATCGTGTCCCAGATTGCTCGTCGGCAATGTTTCTCGAGACATTCTAACTGCCTCATCAAACGTGTCCCGGTTTGGGGTCGATTGATGGGACGTCTCGCATTGTCGCCTGGCAGCCGCCTCAAACATTTTTCTAAGTCGCCCTGTGAAAGACCACGAGTGTTGCCGGCTGCTATTGAAGACGAATCCTGATACGCTGGCAAACGGCGTGACGAAAGGAGAGTAATTCGGAATGATCGCAAATCGTACCAGGCCGGTTGTCGCAGGGCTTCACGGCGCCGTCGCCTCAGCTCATCCGCTGGCGAGCCAGGCCGGGTTGGACGTTCTTCGTTCGGGGGGAAACGCCGTCGACGCGATCGTCGCCATCGCCGCGGCTCTGAATGTTGTCGAACCGTACATGAGCGGCATCGGTGGCGTCGGCTTTCTGATGCTGCACACGGCCGACGGTGAAACGACGACGCTGAACTTCAGCGGCAACACGCCCGCCGGGGCAACACCAGACCAATTCACGCCGGAAAGTCAGAACGTTGGGCCGCGTGCCTGTCTCATCCCGGGCAACGTCGCTGGCTGGCTGGAAGCGTTGCGGGCTTACGGGACGCGGCCAGCGACCGAAGTGTTCGAGCCGGCAATCCGTTTGGCCGAAGAGGGCTTCCCGCTGCATCCGCTGAACGTGCGATTGATCGAGCAAACTCTTCCCCGGCTGGACCTGGCTGCCGCCGACGTCTATGGAAAACCCTCGCGGCGAATCGGTGCGATCCTGCGGCAATTAGACCTGGCGGCGACGCTTCGCGCGATCTCGATGCACGGTAACGACTACTTCTACCGAGGCCCGCTCGCGCTGAAAGTCGCCAACTACGTGCAGTCGCAGGGCGGAATTCTGACGTATGACGATCTGGCTGGTTACGAACCCCAGTGGCAGACGCCCGTCGAGGTGAATTACCGCGGGCTAAAGATTAAGACGTGCCGGCCCAACTGCGAAGGGTTTCAGATTCTGCAAACGCTGAAACTGCTGGAAGCGACCGACCTGCGATCACTGGGCCACAACTCGGCTTCCTACATTCACCTGCTCAGCGAAGCGATGAAGCTGGCCACGGCCGACCGTATTCGCTGGGGAGGCGATCCGAAGTTCTCCAAGATTCCGTTGGAGCATCTACTATCCGAAGAGTACATCACCCAGCGCCGGAAATTGATGGATCGCAACGAGGCATCCCGAAGCGAGGGAGAACGCTGGCAACGCGCGCCCGTCGCCGGGGCGGTCCCGCCAGGCAAAGTGGACGGATTAACGACACACCTCTGCGCCGCCGATTTGCAAGGCAACATCGCCAGCATTACACAATCGCTTGGTGAAGGGTTCGGCTCGGGTGTGATGGTGCCGGAAACGGGGATCGTGCTTAACAACCTGCTGTTCTGGACCGAGATCGATCCAAACTGCCCGACGCCTAACCGCATGCAACCAGGAAAGCAGTGGTCCTGCCCGATGGCCCCCGTGCATGTTTTTCGCGAGAGCGGTTTCTGGTTTTCCATCGCCACGCCCGGCAGCTACGGCATCCTGCAAACCACTGCACAGATGCTGCTGAACATCGTCGAGTTCGCCGCCGACCCACAGTTGGCAATCGAGGCCCCCCGTTTCCGCGTGCTCGAAGAAACACGCATGCAGATCGAAGATCGCGTCCCCGTCGCGACTCGCGACGAATTGACGGCCCGGGGACACGCACTGGAACTTGTCGGCGATTATTCGATGTTCGTCGGCGGCGGGCAATGCGTCATGATCGATCCCGACTCCGGCGCGCGATTGGGTGGCGCGGATCCGCGACGAGACGGTTACGCCGTGGCATATTGATCCGTGCCTGATGGCGTTGCCGTCACACATGCGGCTGATAGGGCGCGCCGATGGGTGATTCAGGGTAAAGCAATTCGTCCCGTTGTGGCGAGATCTATCGCGCCTCCAAGCTGGCACACACAATTTCCTTATCGTTGCGAATGAAGATATGTCGATTGGCGAAGGCGGGGTGAGCCCAGCAGACGCCACCGCGTTGATTCAATTGGTTTCTGGTAGGTTCGATCAATTTGGCGCGGCTGATCTCGTCAAAGCCTTGCGGCGATAGCTGGCAAATAATCAGCTCGCCCCGTTCGTTAAACATCCAGGTGCGGTCGCCATTTTGGACGAAGTGCAGATTGCTCCAGCGG
>CAUYYY010000376.1:0-2571 GCA_963577165.1 Planctomycetota bacterium
TGCGCGCGGGGGTGGTTTTCACCTCTGCTAGTTGGCGTCCACCGCAACTCGCATCGGTTTGTCCAACCTCCGCGAGTTGACGTTGAGGCTAAGTGCGTGAGGTGTGCTCAACCGAAGCGACTTAACTAACGTCCGTTTCGTGCGGCGGTCTTGTACATCTTGTACACCGCCGCACTCAACCGATTCCCGTCTCGAGACCACGGTTGCGGCGAACACGCTTCCAAGACAGCACGTGCATGCCATCATTTTGATTGCGCGCTGCTATAGATTCGGGCGGCCCCGTGAGTCAGATTGGACCCATGGCAAGCGCGCTTCGGAGGGGGCTACGAATGGCACTAGTTTAAGCCCAGCGTGTTCGGCGGTGGCACCGGCGGTTGCCGAGCAACGACTTTCGTCGGCACTCGATCGGCGGGGCTGATCACACGGGGCAGCGCAGCGCCACATCTCTCAACGATGAGGCGATTCTGCGGAAGCCGTCGGCCATGGCGACAGCGCCGACGTGGAAGATGTTTAGAAAGCCTTCATGGGGCGCAGGTGACTTGCTGCGCCCTAGAACCACCTTGACCGATTTTGCGGTAGTTTGGCGATGTGTCGAGGCTGCATTAGCCGCACCGCTTTCTTCGGTCGTCGTTTGCACGCCCGCAGTTCCCAGCGACCGGGACGGTTGCCCACGCGATGGTAAGCAATGGTGGCAAGCATCGCGTCAATAAGCAGCGGGCGGTCTTCTAGCCGAGCCGCTTCAATCTTTGGAGCGAAGGCAGTCAACGTTTGCTTGGCTCCTTTAAAACTCACCTTACGAGGCTCGATGTCATTCTCATCTGCGGCAACGGCCATGACCGTGCGGAGTAAGTTGTACGCCAGCAAGTGAGTCCAAATCTCTTTGTGAACCATCTCGGGCGTCTTGCATCGCAGGATGTCCATCTTCATCACGCACTTGATCGATCTGATATCGACTTCTCCATCCCACCGCCGCTCATATATACCGCCGATCTGCTTGCCGTCGATCGCCCGATCGAGAATCGTAGTAACGACTTTGAATTGTTTGACGCGGTTGTTCTTGTCGCGAGCATCAACCGTCACTTGCCGCATGACGAGGGTCTTTGGGTAGCGCCGGTACTGCTCTCCGGTCATTCCATGCGGCTTGTTGGGGCGCTGCCAAACAACGATGTCGCCATCGGGACTGCTTTGTTCTATCCGAGTTCCCACGCGCTCATATTGAGCGCGAGCAACGATGTCGATGCCGCGTATGCAAAGTTCCCAGGTGATGAAGTAATCGTCAAATAGCGCATCAGCGAGAACCACGTCCCCCGGCTTGAGCGTGTCGTATTACTTCGTGGTGCTGTGCGCGATTGGGCTGTGGACGGGCCGCAAGGAGAAGACCGCGGCCGACGACTATTTTCTGGCCGGCCGCACCTTGCCGTGGTATGTCGTCGGTAGTTCCTTCATCGCCTCGAACATCAGTACCGAGCACTTCATCGGCATGATCGGGGCGGCGATGGTGTATGGCATCTGCGTCGGGATGTCCGAGTGGGGGAACGTCTTTTCGTTCTCGCTCTTGATTTGGTTCTTTATCCCGTTTCTGTTGGCCTCCCGCGTCTTTACGACACCGGAGTTTATGGAAAGACGCTTCCATCCGGTGTTGCGTCAGTTCTTCGCGCTGGTGACGGTCGTCAGCAACATCGTGGCGTCCCTGGCGGCAGTACTTTACGGCGGTGGCCTTGCGCTGCAGGACCTGTTTGGGTGGAATCTCTGGTTCGCGATCGTTGCCCTGGCGGTGGTCGCCGGTTCGTGGGCCATCCATGGCGGCTTGAAATCGGTGGCGTGGACCGATTTCTTTACCGTGATCGTGATGATTGTTGGCGGCGTGACCGTCACGATCCTGGGCCTCGAAATGCTGTCCGGCGAGTCGCATTCGATCATCGACGGCTGGCGCGTCATGATCTAGCGCAATCAGGCCCACTCTGGCATCTGGCAGGAAGTTGTCCAGCAGAACGCGTACAATTGCGCTCGAGTCGATCACTACAATCGACTTGCCGTCATTCAGCCGATCACGCATGAGACCACGCCTTGGCCAGGTCTGATCTTTGGCGTCTTTTCGGTCAGTATCCGGTACAACGTGATCAATCAGTTCATGATTCAGCGGGTGCTGGGCGCGAAGAGCATGTACCACGCCCGGATGGGAATTGTGTTGGCAGGGTACATGGAGATCCTGATGCCCCTGGTTGTGGTGGTGCCGGGCCTGATTCTCTTCGCCCGATATCCGGAGGTCCTCCAGCTGCCCTGGCCGGAAGTCCGCCCCGAAGCAGACTGTCCATTTAATCGTGGGATAGGCTTCCAGCCTGTCAATTAGGCGAGCTAACTGCAATGCCGATCATGCGTTGGTTGAGCTTGAATGGTCTTTGATCTCGCTAACGATGATTCAGTTGCTGGGAATTCGCGAACAAAAAAAATCGACATTCCTCCTGAACAAAGCAGCGTGGCCCAGGCGATTGCGGCGATCCGCCACGCGATCGACACATGGAATGAACACGTGCCACGCTCGTCGAGTATGACGATTCAGCTTCGCGGAGC
>CAUYYY010000377.1:0-2567 GCA_963577165.1 Planctomycetota bacterium
CAAAACACACCGTTGAAACATTGCGATTCGGGGGTGGAGGGGGTTAGAATTTAGAACAGTTTTTGTTTCGTCTTGAAAAAGCGAAGTGTCGTAAGCACACCAACACGATGGATCAAATCGAGCCGGCTCGGAAATTCTTTGAACAAAAGGTGATCGCGAGATGGTCACTGTCTTTAGGAACGTGTTGCGTGTTTGTGCTTGCCTTTTGCTATGCGTTGGTGTCCCGGTGCTGGCCAGCGAGCCAAAATTTGAGCGCGATGTGAAGCCAATTCTGGTGGCGCATTGTTTCAAGTGTCACGGACTAGAAGCTTCTCAGGCAGGGCTCGACCTGCGAACGCGGAGCCTGATGGTGCGTGGCGGAGATAATGGCCCGGTGCTGAAGCCCAACGATCTGATGGGCAGTCTGCTTTACAAGCAGGTCGTGAGCCGGAATATGCCACCCGACGGCGAACTTAATCTGACCGACGCGCAGGTCGAGATCATTCGCCGCTGGGTCGAGGCTGGGGCGCCAGCGGGGAAAGGCAATGACTCGGAACTGGGCAGCGACGCACTGTTGGTATCGGATAAAGATCGCCAGTTTTGGGCGTTTCAGAAGCTCCGTAGCGTGCGTGTTCCTGCAGTTGCTCGCGCGCGGCAGGTGACGACGCCGATCGATGCATTATTGTTGGCAAAGCTAGCGGCGGTCGGCCATGGGCTAGAATTTTCGCCGCCGGCCGACCGGGTTACGTTGATACGCCGGGCGCAGCTGGACTTGATCGGCCTGCCTCCCGAACCGGTAGAAATCGAGCGGTTCGTCAGCGACCCGTCGCCGGATGCCTATGAGCGACTGCTCGATCGGCTGCTGGCCTCGCCTCATTTTGGCGAGCGATGGGGACGGCATTGGATGGACGCAGCCGGTTACAGCGAGGTCCGGGGCACCGATTTCGACGCAGCGATAAATCGCGACAAGGACTTCATGGCCGGAATGTGGCGATACCGAGAATATGTCATTCAGTCGTACAACAATGACAAGCCGTTCGATCGATTTGTCACCGAACAGGTTGCCGGTGACGAACTGGTCGATTGGCGGAACCAAGAACGGCTTTCGACCCAAGATGAGGAGTTGCTTGTGGCCACGAGCTTCCTCCGTATGGCCGTCGATTTGACCTGGGACCCGCCGGATAACACCGCGTACACGCGGTTTGCGGTGCTGCACCAGACGCTCGCGTCGGTGTCGAGCAACCTGTTGGGCTTGTCGCTCAGGTGTGCAAAGTGCCACACCCATAAGTCCGACCCCATCCCGCAACGCGACTACTACCGGATGTTGGCGCTGTTCACCCCTGCGTTTAACCCGCAGTCGTGGCTGCAGCCTGGCGAGCGTGATGTTTCGCGCGGCGGCACGTCGATTCACGCGGTGTACGACGTCGGCCCGCCGCCGGAGACGTACTTGCTGCGCCGCGGCGACCAAACAGAGCCGCTGCGCGAGGTTCGGCCAGGATTTCTCGCCGTGCTGTGTGACAACGAAAAGGACGCCTTGCGACTCGCCGCGGAACCAATCGGCGAGACCAGCGGTTGGCGCTGGCGCGCTGGTTGACGAATAAGGATGGGCGGGCCGCAGCGCTGATGGCTCGCGTTCAAGTCAACCGCGTTTGGCAGCACCTGTTCGGCGTTGGGCAGGTGAGCACGGCCGACAACTTCGGCTATCAGGGAGCTAAGCCAACGCATCCGGATCTGCTCGACTGGTTCGCGGTGGAGTACATCGACAACGGCTGGAGGCTGAAGCCGCTTTTGAAACGGATCATGAGCTCGACGGTCTACCGGCAGGCATCGAGGCCGCGAGATTCCAGTTCGCGCGATCGACGCGCTGGAAGGTCGTCGCCACGAGAGATCGACCCTGGCAGCCGATTCCCATCGCGGATGCCCGTGCGGCGGCTGTCATCCGAGGTTGTTCGAGACGCGATGCTGGCATGCAGCGGCCAAATTGACCGTCAGATCGGCGGGCCGTCGATCAATACGGATGCTCGGCCGGATGGGAGGGTGGTGGTCACCGAGGAAGACCAACCCACACCTACCAGTCCGTGGCGGCGGAGCGTTTACGTATTGTCACGGCGACGCTGGTTTCCGACGATCATGAGTGTGTTTGACCAGCCAAACATGGACGATCATTGCACGCGCCGTGAAAGCTCGACGATCGTGCATCAGGCACTCACGATGCTGAACGACCAGTTTGTTATGGAGTGTGCCGACGGTTTTGCCCGCCGCGTGCTGCGAGAGGCGGGCTCGAAGATCGAGGACCAGATTGTCCTGGCGTTTCGCATTGCATTGGCCCGGCGGCCCACGACGAGCGAGTTGCAATCGAGCAAACAACTGCTTGCCCGGCAGGCCGAGCGGTTTCGAAAGGCGGGTGCCGGCGTGGACGAAGTCGATCAGAAATCGCTGGCTTGTGTGTGCCACGTGCTGTACAACACGAGTGAGTTTTTGTACGTCGATTGAGGCTTAATGTGGGGCAGGTTTGGACCCTGGCCGACACCCAAGAGGCAGGTTGCAAGCCCCACAAACCAAGGATGATGACATGGAATCAAGTCCCC
>CAUYYY010000378.1:0-2563 GCA_963577165.1 Planctomycetota bacterium
CAGGTAGGGGGTTGTCGGTTGGCATGAAGGCCATAGCATGTGCTAAAAGTACACGTGCCTTTCGGCGAAATCTCCCGTTTATTGAGGAACTTCGGGGTATTGTGTCAGGCAGTCGGTTCCGTTGTTTGGGGGGCACCGAGGCTCTGACAGGAAAGTGAAAACATTCCGATCACGTTAAATACGTCAAATAGGAGCAGATGATAGAATGGCGACGCGAGAAGAACTCTATGACGAAGCAGATCGGCTCAAGGACGAAGGCAAGCTTGAGGAAGCGATCGCAAAACTTCACGAATTGTTGGAGGTCGACTCGGAATACGCTCTGGCGTATTCGGCCCTGGCGGTTGCGTGTGGACGCGCCGGCAAGCATGAAGACGCCATCCGCCATGCCCAAAAAGTGTGCGAGCTGGAGTCGAACGACCCGTTCAGCTTTACCGCGCTGAGCGTCACCTTCCAACGTGCCTTCGCTGGCACGAACAATGCGCAATACATTCAGATGGCCGAGGATGCGATGGCTCGGTCGCGAATGCTCCAGGAAGGCGCCTGACGATCTACCGTAAACTATCGCAAGGTTTCCCACGCGGAAATCAACCAGTCGGCCGCTCGGTCGACCTCCTCGTCGCTAGTATACCAACCGACGCTTAGTCGGATCGTGCCGCGGGCAGTCTCTTCATCGAGACCGATTGCCTGCAACGTCACACTCAGCCGAGTCGCCCCGCTATGGCAGGCCGCACCGGTCGCGGCGCAAAGCTCTGGAATCTTGCGCAGCAGTTGGTCGGCAATCACGCCGGGAAAGTTCACGCTCAACGTGTTGGGCAGCCGCGGCGCGGCCTCTCCGTTGATGGTGAGCCGGCTGCCGACGCCGTCGCGTAAGCGGCCGAGCAATCGGTCTCTAAGTGCCGCGGTCCTGGTGCCGTAGTCGGAAAGTCCTTCGGCGGCCAGGGCCGCGGCTGCGCCCAAGCCGGCAATGAGAATCACGTTTTCGGTGCCGGGCCGAAGGCCCGACTCTTGGCCGGCGCCGTGGAGCACCGGCGCGATGGGCGTACCGCGACGAACGAACAGAGCACCGACTCCCTTGGGCGCATAGAGTTTGTGCCCGGCTATGGAAAGCAGATCGACTCCCAACTCGGCGACGTCGGTGGCGATTTTTCCGGCGCTCTGGGCCGCGTCGGTATGCAGCAAGACACTGCGATCGTGGCAGACGGCGCTGATCTCGGCGATCGGCTGCACAGAGCCGATCTCGTTGTTGGCGTGCATGATGCTGACCAGCGCGGTATCAGGTCGCAGCGCCGCCTCGACGGCATGGGGTGAAACCATACCGTTGTCGTCGCACTCGACGAGGGTCAATTCGTAACCGAGCGACTGAAGAAATCGGGCCGGCTCGACCGTGGCAGGATGCTCGAGCGTTGAGATGACCAGATGCCGACGATTGGCGGTGTCGGCCGTCGCGGCCAACGCGCGAAGCACACCCACGAGCGCCAGGTTGTTACTTTCCGTACCGCCGCTGGTAAACGTGATCTCGCTCGATTCGGCCCCGAGCAGGCCCGCCACGCGAGTCCGCGCATCCTCGACGGCCTGTCGTGCGGCCAGGCCGATCGCGTGGTTGCTGGACGGATTGCCGAAGTGCTCGGCCATCAGCGGCAGCATGGCCTCCTGCACACGGGGCGCGATGGGTGTCGTCGCGTTGTAATCGAGATAAATCGTGCGCATCACTCATGCAGGGTGGCTATCAGGCCCCGTAACCACTGCCGGAAACCGGATCTCGCAATTCTTCTCAGACGTCGTACTGGTTACGAACTTTTGGGGATACCGCCCACGACTCGCTTCTGCACGTCGGTTTCCAGGACCCCGAACGCCTGTTCGTGTCGTTGAACCGACAGGTGCAGGGCGTGCAGTAGACGTTTGGCCGTGTAATAGTTTGTGACCAAGCGCTGCCGAACGGTCACCGGTTCGCTGGGAACTCCAAACGGCTGTGCATTAAGGCCGAAGTCGATAATCAACTCCTCGGGTGTGCCGGTCACGCGGCAGAAGTTGGCGTAGGTCGTGTGCGCCTTGGAATCGTCTATCTCGATACGCTGGCGCTGTTGAGCCTGTTCCGGTTGATCTTTCGGTGTGTCTATTGTCTCTTCTTTTACTTTCTCTTCTTTCTTTTTTTCGTCAGCAGCCACAAGATTCTCCTTTGTGCGAATCGCACGGACATGAGGTCAACGGTTGCATCGTTTTTCCAATGTTAACGGCATGAAATCCGTCACGCCGTTTCGTAATCCGCTCTGGACAAACAAGTAAACGGTTGAGCGTCGCGCTGGGGCACAGCACGTTAGTTTATAAGCGTACCCTATTTATAAAGGGGGCCAGACAGACGGGCTAGTACCCTCCTTATGCCGGCCACGAGAGGAACCGAGCCACGTTTTGTAAGGGAGCGGGAGAAGGCGGAGTGGTTTACCTTCGCATTCCGCAATGGCCTTGTCGAACAATTCCTTCAAAACAAGCGTGAACCATCGCTTCATAACCAGCGCAAGGAGGGCGTGAACGGATGTACCCTACCCCAAGAAGGAGCGATTCGATG
>CAUYYY010000379.1:0-2542 GCA_963577165.1 Planctomycetota bacterium
CTCAGAAGCGATGGAACCACAAGCCGTGGAACTTCTGGCCTTTGGGTTCGGCAACCTACCGATGCTCGGGTGGCTGGCGGCCGCTGCTGCGCCCGTTGTGATTCACCTTTGGAGTCGGCGGAACTATCGGCTCTCTCGGTGGGCGGCCGTCCGTTTTTTGCTTGCCGCGATCGAAAAGCACGCTCGCCGCATCCAACTTCAGCATTGGTTGTTGCTGGCCGTGCGCACGCTGATCGTTGTTCTAACCGTCATGGCCGTGGCCGAGCCGTACACCGGCCCGATGGGGCTGAGTCCAATTGCCGGTCGGCGGACCCATAAAGTGCTCGTCATCGACGGATCGTATTCCATGGCCTATCGATCGGAGGATCGCAGTCGCTTTGCGAGGGCGAAGGAAATCGCGATCGACATCGTGCGAGAGAGTGTCTCGGGCGAAGGCTTTTCGCTGATCCTGATGAGTTCCCCACCGAGGGTCGTTGCCACCGTGATCGCCTTCGCGCCCCAGGAACTCGTTGAGGAGATATCGAATCTCGATATGTCACACGGCGGCGGGGATCTTCTTGCGACGCTCGATCGGGTAGAAAACGTGATCCGTCAGGCGCGGAAGGACCATCCCGAATGGGAGCAGACCGAAGTTATCATTTTGAGCGACTTGGGGCGAACAAGCTGGGCGCCCGCTGGCCAGAGCGAAGCGCAACAGGCCGCGAGAAACAATCGTTTTGCGGCTCTCGCCCAGCATTCCCGACTCGTGGTGATCGATCTCGGCCAGGCAGACTTTGCCAATCTGGCTGTGACCGATCTGCGCACAACCGACGCGTTTGTCACACGATCGCGTGAAGTGACATTCGAGGCCGTGGTTCGCAACTTCGGTCACGGGCCACCGTTGAGGCATCCGAAGCAGCATCCGTTGCAGTGGTTGGTCGATGGCGTGCCAATCGGCCGAGCGACCGTCGACTTGCCGCCGGGCGAGCAGACCACGGTGCGGTTTTCCCATGTGTTTCTCACGCCAGGCAGTCATCGAGTGGAAGCGAGGCTGGGCGCCGATTCTTTGGACGTGGATTCTTTAGACCTCGACAACCATCGGCACCTTGCCGTGACGGTGAAGCGTCATCTTCGCGCGCTTTGCATCAGCGGGAAGCCGGGCTCGACGTACTACTTGGCGCGTGCCTTGGATCCAGCCCCGTCCGAGCGATCGATCATTCGCGCCGAGGAGGCGGCCGAGAGCCAATTGGTCGATCTGCCTCTGGCCGACTACGATTGTATCTTCTTGTGCAATGTGGCTCAGTTTACGACCCAAGAGGCGCGGCTGATGCGAGCTTATCTTGACCAAGGTGGAGGGCTCGTTTTTTTTCTGGGCGATCAAGTGATTGCCGACCGATACAACCGCGAGCTGGCCGCGACCGATGGCTCTGCGCGTCGTGTCCTCCCAGCTCGATTGGGCGACGTGGTGCAAGGGGCCGTTTATCATTTCGCTCCGGAAGACTACTACGACCATCCGATGATCGCCGTTTTTCGAGATCGTGAACGGAGCGGGCTGCCTGCGGTGTCGATCTTCCGGTACTTCCGTCTTGAGGTCCCGACCGACTGGCCCGCCGCACGTGTTGTGCTGGCATTCGACGATGGTGTCCCGGCCATTGTCGAGGAACCGATCGAAAGTGGTCGATCCATTGTCGTGGCAACGGCCGCCTCGTTCGATCCAAACAGATCCGACTCATGGACGACCTTGCCGGCCTCGCCCAGTTTTCTGCCCTTGGTCCGCCAGCTGTTGGCTCGTGCCGTGCAGCCCAGCTTCGGCAAATTCAATGTCCACGTAGGAGAGCCTTTGACCGCCACCGTTTCCCTAAGAGATATGGCGGCCGCGCTTTCTATCACGACGCCCGATGGCCAGACAACGCCGGTCCGGGTGCGCAGGCAGGCCGACGTGGCGTCCTGGTCTTTTGACGCAGTCGACAAGAGCGGGTTTTACGGGGTCGTGACGACCGGTCCGCGGTCCGAGACACAACACTTCGCGGTGAATCTTGACACGCGAGAGAGCGATCTGTCGAAGGCCGACGCGGCGCAACTGTCGGATAACCTACTCGTCGAGACGAGTTGGCACGGCGCTAACCGGCCGACGCCGGGCGACGTCGGTCCGCGTACTGAGCTGCACAAATGGTTTCTAACTTCGGTGTTGGTTCTTCTTTTGTTCGAAACATTTCTCGCGTGGCGATTTGGGCGAGCAACGGCATGAGTGGTACATTATCAAATGGGTCAGCCGAGATGCTCGGCGTCGACTCTGGCGGAACGAGCGCGGGCGAGGGCGCCGTGTGGCGGCTCGAATCGACCTGGTCCTGGGCTCCGTGGGCGACGCTGTTACTGCTGGCTTTTATCGTCGCCTGGGTTGCCTATTTCTATGCGTACGAGAGCCCGTCCGCCTCGCGCCGTGTGCGGGCGCTGCTCTCAGGGGTGCGGATCGTAACGTTCGGCTTGCTGCTGTTCATGTTGGCCGAACCGGTGGTGTCGATCCAGCGCACCGGGCGGCCGAACATCGCGCTGCTCATCGACG
>CAUYYY010000380.1:0-2522 GCA_963577165.1 Planctomycetota bacterium
CCTGAATATCAATCGGAAGTCGGCCAGTCGCTGCACGAGATGATTGGTCGCGTCGTCGAAACGAACGGTGCGAAATTCGCGGTTGGTGATCGCGTGTTGTGCGTGCCGATCGAACACTTTGGTTTTTATGAACGTTTTCCAATCAGCGAGGCGCGGGCGATTCCAGTCGACTCACGTCCGCCTGAGGATCAGGCGCTGCTGGCGCAACCCCTGGGCACCGTTTTGTACGGTTTAAAAAAAGTGCCCAGTGTGTTGGACAAGGACGTCGTGGTTCTTGGGCAGGGGCCAATTGGTCAATTGTTCTGCAGTACGCTGCGCAATTTGGGCGCCCGCGAGATCATCGCCGTGGATCTGTTGGATTCGCGATTGCAGACGAGTCCCAAAATGGGGGCGACGGCGGTCGTCAACCCCGAGCGTGACCATGTCGCCGACGCGGTCCGACAAATCACCGGTGGCAACCTGGCGGATCTGGTTGTCGAAGCCGTGGGACATCGCGAACAACGGATCAACGACTGCTTTGATCTGGTGCGAAAGGGTGGTGACATCCTGTTCTTCGGAGTTCCGGAGAACACCATCGATGATGTTAACTGGCGCGTCATGTTCGAAAAAAACGCGTCGATTCATACCAGCATCGGCCCCAGTTTCGAGCGAGATTTTCCGCTCGCCATGCGCTGGATCGCCGAGGCTCGGATCGACGTATCGCCGATCATCACCCATCGCTATCCAGTTGATCAGATTCAGTTGGCGTTCGACACGTTTGCCGAGCGGCGCGATGGCGCTCAGAAAGTGTTTGTCGACTTTCCGAAATGACCGACGACGGCCCGTCCAACATTGTCGATAGCGAACTGCGGCCGATCGGCTTCCGCGCTGTCATGCTCGTCTTGTTCATCACTATCCTCTGGGCCGGCAATCCTGTTGCCGTCCGCTACAGCGTCGACACGTTGCCGCCGATCTTCGTGGCGGCCCTACGGTTTTCACTTGCCACGATCCTGATGTTCTTTTGGTGCCGCGCCGAAGGCAGTCGGTTGCGTTTGACCACGGGCCAGGCGCTGCCCTGCCTGTTGGCGGGCTTTGGCATGTTCTTGCAGATCGCCACGTTTAATGTGGGCGTGACGATGTCCAATTCGTCCCATGCGACGATGTTGATCAACACTTACGTGTTTTGGGTGCTAATCATCGAGCACGTTCTGGTTCGGTCCTCGCGATGGCAGTTGCGGAAATTCGTGGGCGTCGCGTTGGCCGCTATTGGAGTCGTGCTGGTCGTCATGCAGTCCGGTGACTCGACGCTCGAGGCAGCAACAAACGATGTTCCCGCGCTGCGCGGCGACCTGATCCTGCTCAGCAGTGCAGTGATTCTTTCCGTCAAGACATTGTTTGTTAAGTCGGCGCTGCGAACGATCGAGCCCGGGAAGTTAGTGTTCTGGCAGAACCTGGGAAGTGTGGCGATGTTCTTCGCGTGGAGCTCGTTGACTGAGACTGTCGATCTGGCGAAGGTCACGATGCCAACCCTGGTCGCCATCATCTACCAGGGCATCTTCGTTGGCGGCCTTTGTTTTGCGATCCAGGCGGTGCTATTGCGGCGGCACGCGGCGTCTCAGATCGCCGTGTTTAGTTTTGCCACACCCCTGTTTGGCATTCTGTTGGCCGTCATCTTTCGGGGCGACCCGCTGACACCGTGGCTGTTTGTCGCCGCGGCGTGTGTAGCGATGGGCATCTTGCTGGTTAATCTGCGCTCCGCGCCGGCAGTCTGATTAGCTGAAAGAACTTCAGACCTCACTTCGACTGCTTGCAATCGAACAGCCGTCCACTCGATAATTCCGTCATGACCACATGCGATGGCATCATCTTGGGAGCAGGCCACAACAGCCTGATTCTGCAAGCGTATCTGGGTCGCGCTGGTTTGCGCACCATATGTTTGGAACAAGCGGATCACGCAGGGGGTGGGCTGAGCACGATCGCATTCCCCAACGACAGCAACTTTCTGCACAACGTCCATTCATTTTACCATCGGGGCCTGACGAGCCTTCCGTGGTATCGTGATCTTGATTTGGAAAACCATGGAGCGATCTATCTGCAGCCGGACTTGAACGTTGCCATGCTATGTCGCGATGGGCGTTCTCTGCAATGGTGGTCTGATTTCGACCGCACGATCGAGTCGTTTTCTCGGTTTAGCCAGCGAGACGCAGAGACCTTGAAACGTTGGCGTGAATCATTCTTGCCGATCGTCCGGCATATCCTGATCCCGGAGGCGCAGCATCCTCCGCTGCCGTCCGACGAGCGTGGTCAGTTGCTCGAGCAGAGTGCCGCCGGTCGTCTGCTGTTGGAAACAAGTCGCATTTCACCGCTCGAATTTGTCAATCGTGAGTTCGAGCACCCGGCGGTTCGCGCGGCCTTGCTGTTCTTCAATGGGCTCCGCGAAGTCGATTTGCGATTGGCTGGATTCGGCCACCACATTCCCGCGCTGCTTGCTTCCGATGCGATGGCCCAGATGTGCGTCGGCGGTTCGAAACAACTGGCCGACG
>CAUYYY010000381.1:0-2511 GCA_963577165.1 Planctomycetota bacterium
CGGCACCGGTGACCGCGCGACTCCGGCGTTCGCGCGGCAACTTTGTGCGGGGACAAGCCCCGCGGCTCGCTACTGACGGCCACGCTGGTATGATAGGGGGCCAACTGGCTCGCTGTCCACTATCTCTCGCATAATGGAACCAGACCATGGAAGTCCTTCCGCAGGATGTTCATAACCAGACGCTGGTGGCCAACGCCCATCCGGCTGATTGGACCAACCCCACGCTATCGGGCCGCTACAACTTGGTCGCCATCGGCGGCGGCACGGCGGGTATCATCGCGGCACTCGGCACCGCCGGCTTGGGCGGCCGGGCAGCACTGGTCGAACGGCATCTGTTAGGCGGCGACTGTCTGAACTTCGGCTGCGTGCCGAGCAAAGCGCTGATTCGCGCTTCGAGAATTGCGCACGACATCTCGCGAGCAGATCAGTTCGGCGTGAACGTCGGCGACGTGCAAGTCGATTTTGGCGCCGTGATGGAGCGACTGCGCCGGCTGCGTGCCCATATCAGTCATCACGATTCGGCCGAGCGGTTCCGAAGCCTCAGCGTCGACGTGCATCTGGGCGACGCCAAGTTCACCGGCCCCGACACGCTGGAAGTCGCTGGCCAAACGTTGCACTTTCACCGCGCGGTGATTGCCACCGGCGCGCGGGCGTTTGTTCCACCGATCGACGGCTTGGCCGAGGTCGGATACCTGACGAATGAAACGATCTTCTCGCTCACCGAATTGCCGCGGCGACTGATCGTGATCGGAGCCGGACCGATTGGCAGCGAACTCGGCCAGGCTATGCATCGGCTGGGAAGTGAAGTTCACCTGGTCGGCACGAGTCCGACCCTTCTCGCCAAGGAAGACCCGGAGGCTGCGGCGGCCGTGCAGTCGCAAATGGAACGCGATGGCGTCCGTTTTCATCTGGGCAGCTCGGTCGTCCGCGTCGAGCGGGACCCGGACGGAAAATGTGTGGTCATCGAACGTGATGGGCAGCAGCAGCGACTCGTCGCCGATGAGATTCTGGTGGCCGTCGGCCGCGCGGCCAACGTCGAGGGGCTCGGACTCGAGGCGGCCGGCGTGGAGTACGATCGGCGTGGCGTCGAGGTGAACGACCGCTTGCAAACCTCGAACCGGCGGATCTTCGCGGCCGGCGACATCTGCACCGTTTATAAGTTCACACACGCGGCCGATGCGATGGCGCGAATCTGTATCCAAAACGCGCTCTTTTTCGGTCGCAAGAAGATGAGTTCGCTGGTCATTCCTCGGGTGACCTACACCGATCCGGAGCTGGCGCAGGTCGGCATGACGGCTGCCGACGCCGAAGCAGCCGGCATGGCTATCGACAGTTTCCGAGCGGACTTCTCCGAAATCGACCGCGCAATCGTCGATAGCGAGGAGCGCGGCTTTGCGATCGTTCATACACGCAAAGGAACGGGCAAGATCGTCGGCACCACGATCGTCGGCAGTCATGCGGGCGAGTTGATCGGCGAAATCACCGTGCTGATGACCGCCGGTAAGCCGCTTGGCACGCTCGCCGGCACGATTCACAGTTACCCGACCAAGGCCGAGGTACTCAAGCGAATCGCCGATCGTTACTCGCATACCAAACTGACACCGCTCGTGGCCGGGGCATTCACAAAATGGCTGGCCTGGCGCCGCTGAGGCACGATGATCCGCGATTAGCTGCGACGTTTTCGGCCGCGGCGCGACAATTCCTTTTTCGTAATGTGAAGTCCCTCGGCCAGTCGGTCCACGTCCTCCATCGTGTTGTACAAGTAGAAGCTGGCCCGAGTGCTAGCCGTGATGCCCAGTCGCTCGTGCAGCGGCATTGTGCAATGATGTCCGGCACGAACCGCCACGCCACATTCGCGGTTCACCATCTCGGCAACGTCGTGGGCGTGGATATCTTCGAGCATAAAGGTGACGATGCCCGCCTTCTGCTCCGGCGCCGGGCCGAGAATCCGCAGGCCCGAGATGTCGGCCAGCACCTCATGGGCATATCGGGCAAGCCGCTGCTCGTGGACATGAATCGCCGCCAGGCCGACGTTCTCCAAGTAATCGATCGTTGCGGTCATCGCGATCGCTCCAACGATCGGCGGCGTACCGGCTTCGAACTTGGCGGGCAACTCGGCCGGCGTAAAACGATCGAGCATCACCTCGTTGATCATGTTGCCACCACCGAGCAGCGGCGGCATCGCATCGAGCAATTCGCGACGGCCGTACAACACACCGACGCCCGAGGGCCCGAGCATCTTGTGCGCGCTGAAGGCCAAGAAGTCAACATCGAGCGCCTGCACATCGGTTGGAAGATGCGGCACACTTTGGGCCGCATCGACCAAGATCAGCGCACCGGCGGCATGTGCCTTGGCGGCGATCTCTTGAATCGGATTGATCGTGCCAAGCACATTCGACACCGAGGTCACGGCGACCAGCTTGGTTCGCTCGCCGAGCAATCGGTCCAGCTCATCGATCATCAGCAGACCGTCGTCCGTGATCGGGATGTGGCGCAACACGGCCCCGGTCC
>CAUYYY010000382.1:0-2510 GCA_963577165.1 Planctomycetota bacterium
TGCCGTGAGCAGATGGCCGACTTCAAGGTGCCCGATTTGATTCATATAACTGACTCGCTCCCACGCACCGCAACCGGCAAAATTCAGCGAAGGCACATGGTGGCCGCCTTCGCCGGCGGGGACTGAACGCCACCAGCGCCAGTATCCTGACGCGACACACGAGTGCGCAGAAAACTGATAATGGCGATCTCGGTTGTCGGGGTCACGGCGTGCTCCCCCGACTCCGACGATTCTGAGGTAAGCCCGCCAACTGGCTCGCACGCGACGTCAACCGCCGACCAGTCCGAGCAGTCGAATCAGCCATCTGTAACCCTTTGTACCCCACTTGCTCAAATATCAACCGGAATGCGGCCCGCGGCCGTTCGGTTGCAGATAAGCTAGGTCACCGTTCGCACTGCGAACCACACAACGAAATTTGGAATGATGGTTGAAACATGCCAGCGACATGCGTTTTACCGGCGAATCGACCTGGTTTACGCGGAAGGGTTCATAAATGCTGCTAGGTGTTGCGGGTCTTGTACCGGGCGACTGGAAATCGATTGACGGGGCCGTCCTCGACAACGTTGCCGAACACGGTTTCAAGACCGTCCAAATTCGAGTGACCGACCCCCAGTCACTAAAAGATAACGACGTTTCCCGCCTCAAGGCGATGTTCTCCGGCCGCGGCTTTGCAATGCCGCAGACCGTTGGCAACTACGGCGGCAAGCTCATCGCAGAAGACGAATCCGAACGCCGGGAAGAGATCAAGTTCGTCAAACGAATGGTCAACCTCACTGCCCGCCTCGGCAGCCCAAACACATATCTTCGCCCCGGCAGCCTGAACCCGAAAGGCGGTTGGTTGCCGCATCCGCAGAACCATTCGCCAGAAGTCTGGGACCGGCTCGTCGATAGCACAAAGCAAATCTGCAGAGTTGCAGAAAACGAAGGGATCATGATCGCCGTCGAGGGCGGAGCCGTCTGTCCGGTATACACGCCCCAGAAAATGAAGGACCTGATCGACGAAGTCGGGTCGAAAAACCTGGGATTCAACATGGATCCTGTCAACTTCATCGACTCGCTCGACACCGCCTACGATTCCACTTCACTTATCAATGAGTTTTACGAGTTGATACCCGACCGAATTGTCGGGGCCCATGCAAAAGATTTCACGGTTGTTGAAGGCTTGCTCACACATTTCGAGGAATCGATCATTGACCAACCGGAAAGCCTGCTCGATAACGAAGCGCTGCTGCTCGGACTCCAAAAGGTGAACCCAACCGCCCACGTACTCGTGGAACACCTGCCCGACGATAAAATTCCAATTGCCGCCGCCGGGATTCGCCGAGTTGCTGAACGTGTCGGAATCGAATGGGATTGAAACCTTTCACAACAATCTGAGACTCCCACATGCGCAACCGATGGCTACGAACGCAAATACTGCCGGACCATCTCACCTGGCCCCGGTGGTCTTAACAGCAAAACATATTCTAGGAGATAACAAATGGCCGCTGATCTCACCGGCAAGCGAATAATCGTAACCGGAGCCGCAACCGGCATAGGCCGCTCCACAGCACTCCGCGTTTCTGCCAACGGAGCAAAAGTTGCTGCTTTCGACGTCAATGATGCCGACGGCGCAACAACGACCAGCGATATCAACGAGGCCGGAGGCGACGCCCGGTATTGGCATGTTGACGTGCGAGATGAAACTGCAGTCGCGGGCGCGGTCGCGGCGGCCGAAATCTGGCTCGGTGGCATTGACGTGCTGATCCACGTGGCCGGAGTGCTCCAGGGCGCAGCGATCGACCTCGATGAGTTTCCTGAAGAGATGTGGGACACCGTCGTGGACATCAATTTGCGCGGCTCGTTCGTGATTTCTAAATTCGTTTCCGGGGTTATGAAGAAGCAGCGCTCGGGCGTCATCATCCTCACAGCGTCAGGGGCAGGCGTGCTAGGCGGGAGCTCTTCTTTCGCCTACGGTTCATCGAAGGGCGGCGTTCACGGCCTGGCGCTCGTAATGGAAGCGAACCTCGAAATATACGGAATTCGCGTCAACGATGTCCTTCCCGGCGCGGTCGCCACACCGCTCAAGGTCACCCAGGTCGGCGTGATGCACGAGGCCGGCGGCGGCGAAGGCGACCTTGAAGAGAAGATCGGCGCACTGGTGTCGCCCGACGATATCGCGAAGGTCTACGCGTTTCTCGCCAGCGACGAAGCCAGCATGGTCAAAGGGAGCGTCCGTACGCGCTAGGGATTGGATCCGGTCCTCCCTCCCTGCTAGGAGGGAGTTAGAGGGTGGGTTGCCCTGTCATTCCAGAAGGAAACAAGCGCGCGATCTCGGAAATCGTCTCGGCCGTGCTGAGAGCCGAGCTGTCCACGACCGGGGCGTCCGGACCATCGGACCATTCAGACATATCATCGTAAATCTGCCGAAGCATCTCGACCGGGATCTTATCGACGCTTAGTCGGGCGGCATTTCGATCAAGGATGACCTCCCATTGCGGAATGATGGCGACGAAATCGATTTCAAAAGG
>CAUYYY010000383.1:0-2508 GCA_963577165.1 Planctomycetota bacterium
CTGATCGCCTGTCCGGAACAGCTTGATCCGGCGCGCATCTGCATCGACGCCAAGGCGATTCTGAGAGAAAAACAACTTACGCGCACGGAACAAGAATTAGACGTTCTTTTCCGTCCACCGCACCCGGTACGTAAGGGCCGCGAGGTTCCAATCCAGACACTCTATCAGCGGTTGGGACTGACGCCCTACGATCGTAAGGCCGACTTTGTCGAAACCGATATACGACCGACTCTAGTAACGATCCCGCTCGATTCGCACGTTGGCCGTCCCGCAGAGCCGACCGTCCAGATCGGCGATACCGTACAACGGGCAGACGTCATCGGCAACCTGCCGGGTGACGCCCTCGGCTGTCCTGTTCACGCCAGCATTGCCGGCCGAGTCACGGCGATCGCTGTCGAAAGCAGCCAAATTACTGCTTGAGCAACTTTCGAATCTCCGACTGGGCCAAACTGCTGAAATACCTCACTAACACGACCTCATGTCCGTGCGACTCGCACTAGTCACGAAGGGTAAACCCGATGAACGAACGTCGAGCGATTGGTTTGATAGAAACATCGAGCATTGCCAAAGGCATTCAGATTGCCGATACCGTGCTCAAATCAGCCAACGTAGAGATCATCGTGAACCGTACAATCTGCCCTGGCAAGTACATGGTGCTCATCGGTGGCAGCGTTGACGCGGTGCAGGCAAGTGTCGAAGCAGGCCTCCGCGTAGGGGCACACACCGTCGTGGATCACTTTGTGATTTCCAGCGTCCATCCCGAGGTTTTTCCCGCCATCAGCGGTGTAAGCCATTTGCCCGAATTGCAGGCTCTTGGTGTCATCGAGTCGTTCAGTGTCGCATCCGCCATCGAGGCGGCCGACGCCGCAGTGAAATCGGCCCCGATCCAATTGATCGCCATTCACTTGGCAATGGCCATTGGTGGCAAAGCATTTGTCACGTTTACAGGAGAAGTGGCTGCCGTAACCGAGGCCACTTCAGTGGGAGCTGCCGTGGTCGAACGAAAAGGGCTGCTCGTAGAGAAAGTCGTCATCCCCTCCCCTCAACCGGAAATCATTAGTGAGTTTGTCTAGTGCGAGTGGCACGAACACGAGGTCATGCCGTTGAGGTATTTCAGCAATTCTTCGCAATGCTTGGCCTAGAGCGGACGTACGATCGACAGTGGGCGTGTGTAATCCAGATAGGTTTCGATCGAGCCGACGCCACCGTCCATGCCGCTCTTGTTGATTCCTGCGTACGGCACACGTTGTGGGCGTTGATCCGCTGCTGTTTCTCGACAGACTCTGTGGCTTATTCATCAGCAGCCGGGGTGCTGAAATTGCGCCGCTATTCGTTTAGTCGATCCTAAGAGTATCGACCACGGACCTGCCACTCGTGAACCACTTTGTCCTACGACCGCAGCCTGTCTGACACTTTCAACGGGCCGTTAATACTCATTTTGACTTCCGCGGTCGGTTAGGCCCGCGTTGTCCACCGAGGCGACTTGACGGACCTGTTTCGCGTCGATTTCCTGCTGGAGCCGGGCCATGGCCTCGGCCGCCGTCATGGCGCCCAGATCGCCGTCGATCCGATCGCGGAGCGAGACGGTCCGATTTTCCGAATCCTTCGGGCCAACCACGGCCATATAAGGAATCAGTTCGAGCTGGGCGTCGCGGATCTTGGCACCGAGCTTTTCCGCCCGGTAGTCGCCTTCAACACGCAAACCGGCCTCGCGCAACTGCTGTTCGACCTGGCGGCCGTAGTCCTCAGATTTCTCGCTCACCGTAAGTACGCGAACTTGCTCGGGCGCAAGCCATAACGGAAACGCACCAGCAAAGTGCTCAATCAGCAGGCCCATGAAACGCTCCATCGACCCCAGCGGGGCGCGGTGGATCATCACGGGCTGATGAGGCTGATTATCTGCGCCAACGTACTCGAGCCCAAATCGTTCCGGGCTGGGCAGATTGTAATCAAGCTGCACGGTGCCCAATTGCCATTCGCGTCCCAGGCAGTCGGTGACCACGAAGTCGGCCTTGGGGCCGTAAAACGCCGCCTCACCCGTTTCGGGCTCGGCCTCGATACCGAGGCTTTGACAAACTTCGACCAGCGCCTGCTCCGCCCGATCCCAAAGTTGGCTGTCACCGACATATTTATCGCTATCCCGATCGCGAAAACCGAGCCGTACGCGGTAGTTTCCCATGCCCAGCGCTCGGAGCACGTCTTGGGTCATCTCCAGGCAGCCGCGAAATTCGTCGCCGACCTGTTCATCGGTGCAAAAGATGTGGGCATCGTCCTGTGTGAACCCACGAACGCGAGTCAAACCAGAAAGCTCGCCCGACTGCTCGTAGCGATACACGGTGCCAAACTCGGCCAGCCGGACCGGCAGATCGCGATAGCTGCGAGGCTGCGACTTATAAATCATAATATGGTGCGGACAGTTCATCGGCTTGAGCAAGTACCGTTCGCCCTCTCCCATCTCGATCGGCGCGAATTGGCTCTCGGCATAGTAAGGGAAATGGCCCGATATTT
>CAUYYY010000384.1:0-2508 GCA_963577165.1 Planctomycetota bacterium
AATTCGCCCGCGGAAACACTCTTTTGCATAATCAAGCTGACGGGAAGTTTGATGACCAAAGCCGCGCGGCCGCCGTAGAAATGGGTCGTTGGGCCTGGGGTTCGCGATTCGTGGACATCAACAACGACGCCTGGGAAGATCTTGTGGTCGCCAACGGATACGTCACGACCGACGACACCGGCGATTTGTGAAGTTTCTTCTGGCGACAGGTCGTGTCGCAAAGCCCAGAGAGTATCAACGATTGGCAACCCGGTGTAAATCAGGCTGGCGAACACTTCCGATCCATGCTTAATGGCGGCAGGTCCTTCAGCGGGCGAGAACGAAACTGCTGTTTTCTCAACACCCGTGGCAGCCAGTCGGCGGGCGACCGCTTCGCGGATATATCGGCGCTCAGCGGTTTCGATTTTCCAGACGATGGACGCGCGGTCGCCCTGGTCGATTGGGACCATGACGGTGACGTCGATATCTGGGTTAGCAATCGCAACGCGCCCAGACTGCGCCTGCTGCGAAACGAGCTGCCGCGCCGGAACGGCTACCTGGCTCTACGTCTGCGCGGCAACGGCACCACGACCAACCGTGATGCCATTGGCGCCCGGGTGGAGGTGGTGCCGAGAAGTGAGAGTTTAGAGTTTAGAGGTCAGGCATCGAATCAACCGCAAGCGGAAATCCCGGGTACGCCGGGGGTGCCGAAATCGGTAAAGACGCTTCGTGCCGGCGAGGGATTCCTGGCGCAATCGTCAAAATGCCTCCACTTCGGGCTGGGCAAGGCGCTGAAAATCGAAAAGGTCGTCGTCCATTGGCCAACTTCCGCCGGCGAAACGCGCCCGGAAGAGTTTTCGTTTGCCCATCTCGACCTGAACCGGCGATACGACCTGGTTCAAGGTACCGGCGTCGCACGACCAACGGACGCGCGGCCGCGGCCGGCGGACATCAGGCCGACCACGCCGGAGCTGCCGACCGCGCCTTCGACGGCGCGAATCGTGCTGTTGGCGCCGCTGTCCGTGCTGGATTTCGAGTATTACGACTGGTCGAGGTCGGCAGTCAAGCAGCGGGCCGGCACCGGCAGACCGCTGCTGATCAACCTGTTCTCCAGCACGTGCCGCCCATGCCTGCAGGAGCTGACGGAGCTGACCGAGCACGCGGAGGCCATCCGCGGCGCGGGTATCGATGTTCTCGCGCTGTCCGTCGACGAGTTGCAAGATGCCGACACCGGTTCGCACATGGCCCACGACGCGGTACAGCGGATCGGTTTCCCATTTCGCCATGGGTTGGCGCCCAAAGCATTGGTGGCGTCGCTACAGGCGTTCTACGATAACCTCGTGCGGCCGCGGCCGCTCCCGCTGCCGGCAAGTTTTCTGATCGACGGAGATGGCCGGATGACCGTCATCTATCGTGGCAAGGTCGATGTGGACCAGCTGCTGGCCGATGCTGGCGCCGAGCGGCCAGGCCGGCGGGAAAGGTTTCTGGCCGCCGCGGCGCTGCCCGGCCGTACCATCGAGAGTGAGGTCATCGACTCGACGCGAAAAACCGCGGAAGCGCAGATTCGCAGCGATTATGCCATCCATTTGCGCGACTCCGGCCTGTATGGCCAGGCGATCGCGGAGTATCAGCGTGCGCTGGAACTCAAGGAGGATTCCCCACAGATACATCTGCAAGTGGGCCTGGTCCATTTGAGCGAGAACGCTCTGAACGACGCCCAACACCACTTCGCGAGAGCGCTGCAACTGAAGCCTGATGACGCCCAGACCCATCATTATCTGGGACTCGTCAGTGAGATGTCGGGGGAGCCGACCGAGGCTGCTGCGCACTTTCAGAGGGCGATATCCATCAAACCGCTGTTGGCGGACAGCCACTACCGACTGGGACGTATACTCCAATAGGAGAACAATCTCGACCAGGCGGAGCATCATTTGCGGCAGGCGGCCGCGCTAAAACCGCGCGATGCCGGTGTGTGCAACGATCTCGGACTGTTGTTGTTTCGTGCCGACGAGATTGCCGAGGCCGAGCAATATTTTCGGGACGCGATCCGCATCAATCCTCGCATGGCGGAAGCCCTCAACAATCTCGGCACGTTGCTGGCGCGTAAGGGCCAGTTCCAGGAGGCCGTCGCTGCTTTCGAGGCCTCGCTGCGGATTCACCCGGACGACGCGCAGACGCGGGAAAATCTGGCGACGGCCAGGCAACTCTTGGATCGTCAAAGCACCAAGGGCACATATCGTTCGTCATCGCCATAGATCTGACGGCAGACACGGCTGCGTCCGCGGCTCGATCCGTGGACATGAGGTGACGATCCAGACCGAGCACGCGGCGGCCGCTTCGGGCCAGCTGATGAGCGATACCACTGCCCATCGCGCCCAGGCCGACGACAATGGTGTCGAAGCGAGTTACGCTAAAACCTCGCGTATGACGTGACCATGCACGTCGGTCAATCGCCGCTCGATTCCATTGTGGTTGAACGTTAGCCGCTCGTGATCCAATCCCATTAGATGCAAGATCGTGGCATTCAGA
>CAUYYY010000385.1:0-2505 GCA_963577165.1 Planctomycetota bacterium
GTCAACAGGGATGGCATAAAGCGTCTTGTCGTTACCGTGACCGCCAGCGCAGGTGATGAACAGATCTTCGCCGCCTTGATTGCCGACCAAAGCACCTTCGCCCAACCCGTCGTACTGACCCGCAAGTGTACCGGCTATGTCAACTCGGAAACCACGCCGGTACTGCGGCCGTGAAAAGTATCAAGCTCCAGCCCAAACTTTTGGCCAAGGGTCAGCAGCAAATTGGCCAGTGGGGTGTGCTCTTGAAGAACCATGTGGCGACCAGTATTTATGCTGCCTTGGCCCTGTCCGGCCAGCAAAATCGGCAGATTCTCACGGCGGTGGCCGTTGCCGTCTTTCATGCCCGAACCGTAGAGCACGATGGTGTTGTCCAGCAGGCTGCCATTGCCTTCGTCGATTCCTTTCATCTTTTCCAGCATGTAAGCAAACTGCTCAATGTACCAGCGGCTCACCTGGATGTATTGGGCCACAGCATCGGGCTGATTTTTGTGGTGCGACATGCCGTGATGGTCAGACGTGACTCCGTTTAGAAAGCTGAAGTTTTGACGGCTGAATCCGTGGGCCGTCATCAAGGTAGCAACGCGCGTCGTGTCGGTTTGAAATCCCAACACCATCAAATCAATCATCAGCCGCAAGTGCTTGTCGCGCTCGCGTGGCAAACCTTCAGCCGGTGCGACAGGAGCCGGTTCTTTCAGCGGCACCCAGGCGCGCTCGGGTGGATCAAGCGTACGTTCGATCTGCACCTCGACTGAACGAACGCTGTCGAGATATTCTTCGAGCTTCACCCTATCGATTCGACTGGCCTTGCGTCCGAGGCTCATGGCATCCTCGCGCACCAGGTCGACGACACTCTTCTGAAACTGGGCATTGCGTCGGGCGGCGGGACTATTCGTGTCGCGGAACATCCGATCGAAGGCCACCCGCGGGTTGATCTCCGGCGACACACGCGTCGTCGGCGAACTCCACGTGACGGTATTGGCAAATGCGATCGGCTGGTCGCCATCATTGCCACCGCGCGGAGGTTCTGTGCCGAGCTGGATTGATGGTAGACGAGTGCCTCCACCGATTTGCTGGGCGACCAGCGTGTCTAGTGAAGGGGCGTTTCTTTCCTTGTCGACCCCGACGCCTGTCAAAAACGAACTGGTCATCTGTACGTGACCGACGGCGTCTTTGTTTTCCAGATTCGACACGACGACAATATCGTCCTTGTGTGCGGCCATTGGCGACAGAATGTGCGACAGTTCAAAATCGCGGCCCTCGCCCGCGACATCCCACTGCGAGGGATACACGCCGTTGGGTTGAAAGACGCAAGCCAACCGTAGCGGCGGGCCGGCGACTTCGCCTGTAGCGGACGCGCTGCCCTGAAGACATTCCAGGTAGGGCAGCGCCAACGTCGCACCAACGCCCCGGAGAAATGCTCTTCTCGGAATGTGCCGGGTTTTCACCATACTTTTTTGCTTGTTCAAGATCATTTTTGGTACTCGAAAGGATAACTTAATACCACCTCTTCAATCAATGTGCGGGCTTTGTAACCATTGGATTCTAGTGCCCGAGTGATCTTGTCGATGACTGGTTCATCATAAAATCGCAAGGGACGGCCCAAGGCATAAGCCAACATCTTTGAAGTCACATTTCGCACAAAATCGTCTTTACGCCTGGTCAGCAAGTATTGCTTCAGTTCAACCGGCCCGTGAAAAGTCACGCCATCAGGCAACTCACCGCGACTGTCAATCGGCTTGCCATTCTCTTCGGTTCGAAATCGCCCGATGGCATCGAAGTTTTCCAGCCCAAACCCAATCGGATCAATCTTACGATGACAGCCGGAACAACTCTCGTTCCGCCGATGCTCAATCAGCTCTTCGCGCAATGTCAGCCCCTCTTTCTGACCCGCATCGCCCGGCAATGCTCCTGCATCGGCCGGTGGTTCCGGCAATGTCTCGCCGAGCAGTGTCTGCAAAACCCAAGCGCCGCGGACCACAGGACTGGTCCGCATCGGCGTGGACGTGGCCGTTTGCACGCTAGCCATACCCAACAAACCGCCGCGGCGTTGGTCATCGAGCTTCACACGAACCATGTCGTCCCCGTCGACGCCGGGGAGACCATAGTGTCGTGCGAGTCGAGCATTGAGCCAGGTCTCATTACTGTCCAAAAGCTCAAGAAGACTCCGGTTTTCTTTGAGTAGGGATTCAAAAAAAAGAACCGTTTCGTTTTTCATCGCCTGAGTTAACTCCGACGTGAAATCCGGAAACACCTGACTATCAGGAACGACACTTTTGCCGAGCGGGGCGAAGCCTAACCATTGCCCGAGAAACGACTCCCACGATGAGCGGGATTTTGGATCATTAAGCATCCGCTTAATTTGTTGTCGTAGCAGGTCGGTGTCACGCAGACGCCCGTCGCGTGCGAGCTCGAACAACTCGTCGTCCGGCATCGACTGCCAGAGGAAATAAGAAAGGCGAGAAGCAAGGTGATACTGGTCCAGCGCGTAGGCTTCGCCATTGTTTT
>CAUYYY010000386.1:0-2501 GCA_963577165.1 Planctomycetota bacterium
GAACTTGAAAGAAAGTATTGGCTATGTCCACCTCCAATTGGATGATTTACGGGGCGAACGGGTATACCGGACGGCTGGTCGCCGAGGAGGCAGTACGCCTGGGAATGCGACCCACGCTGGCCGGTCGGCGACAAGATACGATCGAGCAGATCGGCCGCGAGTTAGATTGCCCGACACGGGTTTTCGACTTGCGAGGCCGACACGAGATTGAACAGGCCCTCACCGACTGCGTCGCGGTGCTCAACTGTGCCGGGCCTTTTTCCACCACGGCTGCTGTGATGATGGAGGCGTGCCTGGCCGGCGGGACGCATTATCTCGACGTGACGGGTGAGATCGATGTGATCGAGGCGGCAGCGGCTCGAGACGAGCGAGCCCGCAGTGCCGGCGTGGTGCTGATGCCGGCGGTCGGCTTTGACGTCGTGCCGACCGATTGCTTGGCGGCGACGTTGTCAAAGAAACTACCGACGGCGACTTATTTGCAAATGGCGTGGCTGAGCACGGGCCGCGCGAGCCCGGGCACAATGAAAACGACCATCGAATCGATGCCAAAGGGCGGGCGAGCTCGCATCGACGGACATCTAGTGCGGGTGCCGGTCGCTTGGAAGTCGCGAGAGATTCCGTTTCGCGGCGGCAACCGCTGGGGCATGACGATTCCGTGGGGCGATGTGTCGTCGGCCTATCACTCGACCGGTATCCCGAACATCGAAGTTTACATGGGCATGCCGCCGGAAGCCATCGAAAGGGCGCGGAAGGGGCGACGATGGTTGTGGTTGACCGCGTTGCCTCCGGTCCAGTGGTGGCTGAAGCGGCGGATCGCACAGACCGTACGCGGACCCTCGGCCGAAGAGCGATCGCGGGCCGGCATTTCGCTGTGGGGCCGGGTGAGCGATGAGAGTGGCAACCGCGTGGACGCGACAATGGAAATACCGGACGGCTATACGATGACGATGCACGCGGCCGTGGCCGCCACACAGCGGGTAGCCGACACGCCGCCACCGGCAGGATTTCAGACACCGAGCCGCGCCTTCGGCGAGCAGTTTGTGCTGGAACTGCCCGGCGTCGATCTGCAAATAGGTGATGGACCGACGTCGGGGTAAGCGTCACGAATGGTGATCCGGGTGGCTATGTAGTCCGGGCCCTTGTTTGAAAACGGCTCTGTTTTCAGATTTTGCACAGCCATTATACAATCGCCAAGCGCTGTCGATCATGTCCCGCTCCGACCACATGTCCGACAATTGCGACGCCCACGTTGCTTTGTTCGGCAAGCGACCGACAGAATGCTTCCGCGTCCGTCTCGGCGATGCCCAGCAACAGTCCGCCCGATGTTTGCGGGTCGAACAGCGCCGGATAAGAAGGCAACTGGCGGCAGGTTTCTGGCACGTTTATGTCCGCCTCGACAGCGCGGTTGGCCGGTGCGAGCGTACTTTCGACACCGGTCGCAATCAAGTCGGCGGTTCCGGGCAGCAGTTCGATTCGATCGATCCGCAGCTCGGCATGAGCGCCGGCGGCGCGGAGCATCTCGATCAGGTGCCCGGCCAGGCCGAAACCGGTCACGTCAGTCATGCCGCGCACGTCGAACCGATCGGCAGTTTCAGCGGCCGACTGATTGCTCAACAGCATCGATTCGAGTAGCGGTCCGAACCATTCGGCACGGCACTCGGCTCGCATATGTGCCGCGAGCAGAACGCCCGTCCCGAGCGGCTTGGTGAGCACGAGTACGTCGCCCGGTCGGAGCAGGTTTTTGGTGCGGGGCTGGCGAGGCGTGTCGGCAAGTAGCGTGAAACCGAGCGTTATTTGGGGCCCTTCAATCGTGTGGCCGCCGACGAGCGTCGCGCCCATGGCCGAGAGCTCTCGATTGCTGCCGGCAAGAAGTTCGTAGAGAAGCTGCTCCTGTGCCGGCGGCTTACCGACGGGAATGGTCGCCATGGCGAGCGCCGAATGGGGCCTTGCTCCCATCGCGAAGACGTCGCTCGCGGCGTTGAGTGCCGCGATACGTCCGACGAGGTACGGGTCGTCGAGCGGCGCCGCAAAAAAGTCGGTCGTGACGGTAATCGGCTGTCCGTCGGTGGCTATGACGGCCGCGTCATCGGGCTTTTCGAGGCCGACCAGAACGCGGTCGTTCGGCGGAATTTCCAAACGGCTCAGAACATGGCGCAGCACGCTGCCGCCCACCTTGCCTCCGCAACCGGCGCAGCGCATCACCGACACGTTGTCGTGATCGGTCGACGCGACGGACCTCTCCATCGGACGGTAATCCTGATACTTGTCCATAAAACGTTCGTCGATAAACCGCTTGAGACGCCAGCACCACCCTCCTCGCGCTGCGATTCCTCGGAAGCTTAGGATGGCCCGGCGGTCGCCCGTGGCGAGAAGTTTCAAAAAGTCGTGCTGCGGTTCATACGGCTGCAACGGTTGGTTGCGGAGCGATCGCTGGATATTGTTCCAGAGGATGGGCCCTTGTCGGACGGCATAGACGCCGGCTTTGGGCGATTCCTCTCCGT